>NZ_JAVRIC010000013.1 GCF_031846245.1 Banduia mediterranea
AGCGGGGCGGGGCGCTCGCGAATGGGAGCGGTGGCTGCGGGCAACGGCCATGTCTGAGGCTTGATTCGAGCCGGTCGTGGCGCCATCCTCGCGATCGCCGTGGCCTCCCCCTGACTCATGACCCTGTCGCAAATTCTTGATCTGATCGGCGTCGGTGTGTTCGCCGTCTCCGGCGCACTGGCAGCCGGACGCAAATCGCTGGACCTGATGGGCGTGGTGGTGATCGCGATTGCGGCTTCGATCGGCGGCGGCACCCTGCGCGACCTGCTGCTGAACCGGCATCCGGTGTTCTGGATCGCCAGCCCGAGTTACCTGATCGTCATCGTGGTCTGCGCCCTGCTTACGGTGGCCTGGACACGCTGGTTTCGGCCGCCGAACCAGTCACTACAGTACGCCGATGCGCTGGGCCTGGCCTTCTTCACGATCAGCGGCGCTCAGATCGCCGAGACGCTGAACTTCGCACCGATCATCGTGATCGTCATGGGCACGATCACCGGCGTCGTCGGCGGCGTGCTGCGGGACATCCTGTGCGCCGAGATTCCGATGATTCTGCGGCGCGGCAACATCTACGCAACGGCGGCGATTGCCGGAGCCGCGTTCTATCTGGCGATGAATGTCGTGGGCCTGCCGCGCCCGCTGCCGTCTCTGCTCGGTATGAGTATGATTGCCGGACTGCGGCTGGCGGCGATCCGCTGGAACCTGCAACTGCCTGTGTTCAGCCTGGATCGGGACAATCCACCCCGATGATTCGCGCCTGGTTGTGGACACTGCTGCTGTTCGTTGTCGGCCTGCCCCTGCTGGTGCTGGTCGGTTTGCGCTGGCTGCCGGCACCGACCTCCTCGTTCATGATCCAGTCGCAGACGCGACCGGTTCAGTACCAATGGGTAGCGATGGACCGAATCTCACCGTACGCCGGGCTCGCGGTGATCGCGGCGGAAGACCAGAAGTTCCCGCAGCACTGGGGCTTCGACATCGAATCGATTCAGAAGGCGGTCGCGGAAAACGAGCATCGCAGTCGTCCGCGCGGCGCCTCGACGATCAGCCAGCAGACCGCGAAGAACCTGTTTCTGTGGAGTGGCGGCGGCTATTTCCGCAAGGGCCTGGAAGCTGGCTTCACCACGGTGATCGAACTGCTGTGGCCGAAGCGGCGCATCCTTGAAGTGTATCTCAACATCGCCGAATTCGGCCCCGGCATCTACGGCGTCGAAGCGGCTGCGCGGGCACATTTCGGCACTTCGGCCTCACAGCTGAACCTGCGCCAGTGCGCACTGCTGGCTGCGGTATTACCGAATCCGCGCGAACTCAGCGCATCGACGCCCACCGGCTACGTCAATCAGCGCGCGGACTGGATTCAGGGGCAGATGAACCACCTGGGGCTCGCTTACGTCGCGGGCCTCGATTGAGCGTAGAACCGGCGCCGGGAACCACCGGGCTCAGTAACCGACGAGTTGCAGCACGCCCATCAGGATCAGATAGATCGCCACGATGTAGCTCAGCAGATGTGGCCGCACCAAGATCAGAATGCCGGCCACGATCGAGATGATCGGCGCGAGTTCAAGATGGATGGTCATGCGTGTGGGCTCCCTGGATTTGATCGCAGCATGGCATCCCGCAGCTGAATGAGGGCCGAGTCCGAGTCGGCCGGTTTCTCGCGCAAAGACGCCAAGTGAAACGCCATTGAATGATCTTGAGCTCCCGCTCTTCTTCTTGCTGCGCGTCTTTGCGTCTCGGCGCGAAGCGGAATGTATTGTCGGGAGGCCCTAAAACTTCGCCACCGCACCGGCGATCGTCACCGTCAGCAGTGTCATGACCGCAGCGACACCGGTGCGTGTCAAGGTAGTTGTCGCCTGAAGTTTCACGCTGCGAGCTGAATATCGGTGCGCGTGGTTGGCACGACGCTGTCTCGCTCGGGATTGAGCGTAACGGCGCCGATCGGCGTCCAGTTCCGTGTGGTTGTCATCCAGCGCCGTTGAACGAGTCTTTCCGGATCGAGTTCGTCTGCTCGGACATGTGGAAGCCCTGCCTCAAGCTGATCGCCCAGCACCGCACCGGGGCGCTGAATATCCCCGACCGCTTCCACGTCATCGCCAAGATGAATCTGGCCATCGACGATGTGCGCGCCGCCGAGGCCCGGCGCATGGCCCGCGATGGCTATGAGCCGGTGCTCAAGGAAGACTTCCAGCAGTTCTGGGAGTACGAGTCTCTGGGAGGACGAGTCACCCACCTGGGCCGGCAAGTTCCTCGATCAGTGGTGCACCCAGGCCATGCGCGCGCGCATCGAGCCCATGAAGAAATTCGTCCGCCCCCTGCGTGGACACCGCGAGTTGCTGCTCAACTATTTCCGTGCCCGAAAACAGTTCTCCAGCGGGGTTGCCGAAGGCCTCAACAACAAAGGCAAAGTCACCATGAGAAAAGCCTGCGGTTTCCCCACCTTCCGAGCCACCGAAATCGTCCTCTATCATGATACTTGGAAAACTACCCGAGCCTCAGCTCACCCACAGATTTTGCTGACGAACCAAAAAAGAAGTATTTTGCGCTAGGCGCCCGGCACTCAGCGCTTTTTTAAAAAGGAGTATTCCCCATGCGGCCCTCCACCGCTTCCGCCCTTGCCGAACAAAGACGTGCCGCCTTGGCGCAGCGCGTCCCAGTATGGCCGCGTCTGACCATGGGCGACTGGTTCGACCGCCTGGCTACGGAACATGCCGCGCGCGAGCACATCTACACGCCCGAGAAGATCTATACCTATGCCGAGTCGCGCAGGATTGTCGATCGGCTCGCGAAAAGCCTGATGGCGCTGGACGTGCAGCGGCGCGAGCACGTGGCCATGCTATTTCCCACGGTGCCCGAGCTTGCTTTTTTGCAGGTCGCCGTGGCCAAAATCGGCTGTGTGAGCGTGCCGCTCAACGAACGCATGGGCGCGGTCGATCTGGCCTACCAGGTCAAGCAATCCGACAGCGTGTGCCTGATTGCGATGGACCACTGCGAAGACCGGCACTACATCGAAAAGCTCCAGCACATGCTGCCCGAGATGCTGGGCACGCCGGGCAGTTGGCGTGCCGAATCCTTTCCGCGCCTGCGCCACGTGGTCGTGCAGTCGCCTTCGGGCGCGCGCTACGGCGGTGCTTTGGATTGGGAAGGTTTCCTGCGCCTGGGCGAGGGCATTTCCGATGAGGCACTGGCCGAGCGCCAAAAGGCCTCGCGCTACCCCGATGAGGTAACGCTGATCTGCTACACCTCGGGCACCACGGGCAGCCCCAAAGGCGTGATGCTGACACACGACATGCTCATGCGCAGTGCCTACGGCACGGCCTGGAGTGAGTGCTACGACGATGGCGAGCGCCTCGCGAGCCCCTTGCCGTTGCACCACATATTTGGTTACAAGATAGGCTTTCTCTCGGTGCTGTTCGTCGGTGGCGCGTATATCCCACAGGCATTGTTCGACCCTGGCAAATTCCTGGCCTTGCTCGCGGCCAGCAGGGCGACGCGGATCGCGAGCGTGCCAACCATCGCCGTGGCGCTGCTCAACCATCCCGACCTCAAAAAGTACGACCTCAGCACCCTGCGCGCCATGATCAATGCCGCCGCTGCTACGCCGCTGTGGGTCTGGGAGGCACTGCAGCGCGAATTGGGCATCAAGGAGCTGTTCACTGCCTGGGGCATGACCGAAGTCGCCGGTGCGGCTATGTACACGCCGTTTGGCGCGCCGCTCGAACTCATCAGCACGGCAGTGGGCAAAGAAAAGCCCGGTGGCGCTGCGGGCGTGGAAGAGTTTGGTGGCCTGCAGGCGCAGTTCAAGCTCATAGACCTCTCGACCAAGGAAGACCTGCCGCCCGACGTACACGAGGGCGAGCTCGCAGTACGCGGAAACATCGTCACGCGCGGCTACTACAAAAAACCCATGGAAACCGGCGACGCCATAGACAAGGATGGCTGGCTGCGCACCGGCGACATCTTCCGTCGACGCGACGATGGTTATTTCGAAATCACGGGCCGGGCCAAGGAGTTGTACAAAATCGGCGGCGAGCAGGTCGCGCCCAAGGAGGTCGAAGAAATCATTGGCCAGCACGAGACCATCAACCAGGTCTATATCTGCGGCGTGCCCGACGAGCGCATGGGTGAAGTCGGCGCAGCCTTCATCCAGTTCAAGAGTGGCACGAGCTGCAGCGAAGAAGAGCTCACGGCCTTCGTGCAAGAGCGCGTGGCGCGTTTCAAGGTGCCCAAGTACTGGATGTTCGTCGAGGAATTTCCCATGACGTCCTCGGGCAAGATCCAGAAATTCATGCTGCGCAAAATCGCCGTAGAGCATCTCGGCCTCGGTGACAGCACAGGGCCCAGTTCAGGCCGACGATGAAAGTCAGATGCTGCCGCCCCCCCCCAGAACCGTCAGCAGATCGTCAGGGTCAGGTCTTGCGAGGGACTTGCGAAATTCCCGCTGAAGTTGGGTTGAGTGCTTGCGCCAGCCGCGTGCTGGTCAAGTTGCAACCAATCCGGAAGCCTTTGACTGAAATCCGGATATCGATGGGGTCAAGAAGTGTCCATGTCTCGGTTTGGCGGGCACGGTGAACCCGGCGCCATCGCGCGCGGAGGGTGTGGATGGGGTCCGACGCCGGGGGCTACGTGACCCATCGCAGCAATTGATCGGCGGCGAGGACCAGTACGCCGAACATCAGGTGGGTCATCACCTTGGCGGGGCCCCGCACGTTGACGCGTGCGGCACCGAAGTCATCCTTGAGACGCGCATTGACGCGCTCGACGGTGCTGCGTTCTTTGTAGCGCCGGGCTTCATGGGGCGCGAACTCGATCTTCTCGCCACGGCGCGGGTTGTGATCGATCAACGGCACATGGCCCATGCCTTGACTGTGCGCGCGGATGATCGGGCTGCAGCAGGCGGCATCCATCAGGTCGTAGAGGTGGGTCACGCGCTGCGCACTGATCGTCGCCAACGGGATCGCCCGCTGCGAGTCGTGCACGCTGGCCGAGGTGAGCACCGCTGAAATCGGGATCATGCCGTCGGCTACGTCCAGGTGCAGCTTGCAGCCGATCCAGGTGGTCTTGAAGCCGTGGCTGTTGCGAGGGCACGAAACGCTCAAATCTCCACCTGCTCCCAGATGCGCAGCAGATGCTCCATCGTCGGCGTCAGATGCTGTCCCAGATCGGCTTCCACCAAGGGCGCCAGCTCCTGCTGGAAATGACGATGGAATTGCGTCAGGCCTTCGCGCAGGGCTGTATTCATTGAGCGGGTGTGCCGTCAATGGCAACACCCGCGCTTCTCCTTTTCGCCGAAATCGCCGAAATCGCCGGTGAGAAAATCAGCCTCGTTCGGGAATTTCGCAAGAGGCTCATAAGTTTATTGAAATTGATGAGATAGTAGAAATATGCACAGCGAACCACTGGGAGGCCCTGGATATGGTTCTGACGGTATTTCGTTCACGGCTCAGGAAGGATGCAGCGGCGGAGTATGCCGAACTCGCATCCAGCGTTGCTGCACTGGCTGAGACCATGCCGGGGTTCCGGTCTCGCCGGGCGTATACGGCGGAAGACGGTGAGAAGTTGACCCTGGTCGAGTTCGAAGATGAAAAGTCGCAACGGCTCTGGGCGCGGAATCTCGAGCACCTGGCAGCGCAGAAGCTGGGCCGTGAACGCTTCTACTCGGAGTATTCGGTCCAAGTCTGCGCCGTTGTTCGTGAATCCAGGTTCACGGCATCATGATCGTCGTTCGAAGAGCTTGGCCCGACAAGGCACTCAGGCCAATCCGCCACCTTCCGCTTCGTTCCGGGCTGCGGTCGGCGTTGCCCAGGCGAAAGCGCCACCGCGCGGCTGCTCCTCACTCGGCCGCGTTACGCATCAATTGCGCGTAGAAGCGCACGGCGTCCAGATAGTTGTCGACCGGGATGCGTTCGTCGATGCCGTGAATCCGGTCCAGGCTTTGCGGCGTGAGTGCGATCGGCGAATAGCGGTAGACCGCCGGCGTCAGCCCGGTGAAATGCGTGGCGTCGCTGGCACCCATCATCAGGTACGGGCTGATCACCGCGTCCGGCGCGCTCTGCGCGATGCTGCGGCTCAGGATCTCCCAGGCCGGTCCCTGTTTCGGTGAGATCGGGCTGGCCTCGTTCGGCGTTTGCAGCCACTGCACCGCGATCCGCTCGTCGTCGATGGTGTCGTGAATGTGCGTCATCAGGGCCTCGGCGCTGTCGCCGGGCAGCAGGCGGAAGTTGACCACGGCGCTGGCCGTATCCGGCAGCACATTGTCCTTGATGCCGGCGTCGAACATCGTCAGCGCCGTGGTGGTGCGCAGCATCGCCGCGCTCGACGGCGCGCCCTCCAGCATCGCGATCAGCAAGGGGGTGCTGAGCCAGCGGTTCGTCACCACTACCCTTCCCGGAAATGACATCGCGGGCGCGATCGCGTCGAACATCTGTTTCGACACCGGCGTCAGCCGCGCCGGCATCGGATGCTCCTGCAGGGCGCTCAAGGCTTTCGAAAGAATACCGATCGCCATTTCCGGCGGCGGCATCGAAGCATGGCCGCCGGGGGAATGCGCGGTCAGCCGGGCCGAGGCGTAGCCTTTCTCGGCGGTGCCGATCAGGGCCACAGCGCCCGCCACGCCGGGAACCAGACCTCGGCTCAGGGTGCCGCCTTCATCGAGCACCAGCAGCGGTTCGACACCGCGCCGAGCCAGCAGGGCGGCGATCGCCTTGGCGCCGTATTCGCCGCCATTTTCCTCGTCGCCGCCGAAGGCGAAGATCAGCGTGCGTTGCGGCTTGTAGCCTTCGGCCAGCAAGGCTTCGGCGGCTTCGAGGATGCCCAGCACGTTGATCTTGTCGTCCAGCGTGCCGCGACCCCAGATGGCGCCGTCCTGCACCGCACCGGAAAACGGCGGTTGGGTCCAGGCGGCCTCGTCGCCGGCCGGCACCACGTCCATGTGCCCCATCAATACCACCGGCGGCAGGCTGGGATCCTGCCCCGCCCAAGTGTAGAGCAGCGCACCTTGGCCCACCGCTTCCCGCCGCAGCTGCGCCGACACGGCCGGAAACTGCTGCTCCAGATAATCGTGAAAAACCTTGAGCGCCGCGAGGTCCGGCGCTTGCTCGGGCTGCGACACCGTGGGTATCCGGATCGCCCCTGCAAAGCGCTCGACCGCCGTACTCGTATCGAAGCTGAGCGGGTCCGGCGGCCTTGCCTCGGGTCTTTCGTACGACAGCGTCAGCGTATGCAGGACGGCGCCGGCAAGCAGCGCCAGGCTCAGTAGCAGCAACAGGGCAAGCAGTCGCTTGAACATGAGGGTCGAGGGACTCGCCAGAATTTGAACGCCCTATTGTCCGGCATCCAGCGCGCGGCGGTCTGGACCGCTTGCGCCAGGCATGAGCGATCGAGCCGCCATTCAGGCGCGATGCATCCGAGGTCTTGGTGCCCCGGTTCGGGTGTCCACGCAGTCGTGCCCGGATCCTGATCCGGGATCGCTCAGTTCCGGTAAAGGCGGCGGGAGGCAGGCTGGCACTGGGTAGCTGTGCTGGCGCAAGACGCCAGATGTTCGAACACATACAAGAACCGACAAGGGGCTTTATGGGCCGGCATGTACCGCATGGCCAAGGATCAGCGTCGGGCATGTCCGGCGTCGTCTGGCTTTGCATCCTGTGTGCGCTCGGGCTGACAGCCTGTGGCGAAGAAGCGAAGCCCACCGCACCGCCACGTCCGGTACCTTTGGCCCGCGTGGAAGCGAGTGGACCGGAGCAGATTCGGGAGCTGTTGGGGCGTGTCGAGCAGACCACGGTGGCGCCACTGGCTTTCGAGGTGGGCGGCCGTGTGCTCAGTATCCTGGTGCTCGATGGCGCCGAGGTTTCTGCCGGCGCCGTGATTGCGCGTCTGGACGCGGAGCCCTACCACCTGCAGGTGGAACGCGCGCAGGCGCAGCTGATGCAGCTGGAACCCGATCTGGAGCGCAAGGCGCTGTTGCTGGCCGACGGCATCATTTCCCAGGCCCAGTACGACGAGCTGGCTTCACAGACGGAAATGGCGCGCGTGCAGCTGGCACAAGCGCGGCGCGAACTGCGCAAGACCACACTGAACGCCCCGTTCGATGGCCGGATCGCGCAACGTGAGGTGCAGGAGCAACAAGTCGTGCAGGCCGGCGAGCCGGCCTTCTATCTGCAGGATGACCGTCGCGTGGACATCAGCGTCGGCCTGCCGTCCACGCTGGCGCAGCGCCTGCCGCTGGACCAGCGCCTGAGCGCCCGCGCGAGGCTGGTGCCGGACAGCGGTGTCGAACTCGAATTGCGCTATCGCGAGCATCAGAGCAGCGCCGGCCGTGACGAAGGCGTCTACCGGCTGGTGATGAGTGGTGCGCGCCCGCCGGACGTGTCGCTCTATCCGGGCATGGCGGCGCGTGTGCATTTGCGGGTGCCGACGGCGCAGGCCGAAGCGCGTTTCCGCGTGCCGGTTGGCGCGCTGCTCAAGGATGACGTCGGCGGCCACGCCGTATGGCGCTACGACGCCGACGCCGGTCAGGTTCATCGCATCGAGGTTGGCGTGGTCGCGCTGCTGGCGGAGGATGCGATCGTCAGTGGCGAGCTTGTCGCAGGGGATGCGATCGTGAAAAGCGGCGTGCGTTACCTGCGGGAGGGGCAGGCAGTCCGCGAATGGATCAGGGATTGACCGGATGAACCTGGCGCGCAGGCTGATCGAACAGCCGCTTTACGGCTGGCTGCTGGTGCTGCTGTGTGGTATCGGCGGTGCGATGGCCTATTTCGAGATCGGGCGTCTGGAGGATCCTTCGTTCACGATCAAGGTGGCCATCGTCACTACGGTCTACCCCGGTGCCTCGGCGCTGGAGGTGGAGCGCGAGGTCACCGAGAAAGTGGAAAGTGCGATCCAGCGCATGGAGCAGATCGACCACCTGGAGTCCCGCTCGCTGCCCGGTTATTCCGAAGTGCACGTGGAAATCCTGTCGAGTGTGGATGGCAGCGAGCTGCCTGCGGTGTGGACCGAGCTGCGCGACAAGCTCAAGCCCGCGGAAGATGCGCTGCCGCCGAATGCCGGGCCGATTCGCGTCAACGATGATTTCGGCGATGTCTACGGTCTGTACTGGGCGGTGACCGGCCAAGGCTATACGCCGGCCGAACTCTATGACTACCTCAAGGACCTGCGGCGCGATGTTCTGGCCGTGAGCGGCGTCGCCAACGTTGAGATCCAGGGCAATCAGCAGGAAGAGGTCGTCGTGGTCATCGATCAGGCGGTGCTGGTGGCCAACAATCTGCGGGCCTCGGAAATCTACGATGCCTTGTCCGTGCACAACGCGGTGCAGCCGGCCGGCGCGGAACGCAGTCAGGATTTGCGCATCCGCGTGACTGCGGACAAGGGCTACAGCTCCGTGGAGGCGGTGGCGGCGGTGCCGATCGGTCGCGGCGACAGTCCGCTGACCCTGGGCGACATCGCCACCGTCCGGCGTGGCTACGCCGAGCAGCCGTCCAAGCTGATCCGCTACAACGGCGAGCCGGCGCTGAGCTTCGGCGTGGCCGGCCTGTCCAGCGAGAACATCGTCGAAATCGGCGAACGTGTCGAGCAGCGGCTACGCCAGCTGGAACCGGAGCGCCCACGCGGTATCGAGCTGCATCCGCTGTATCAGCAGCATCACATCGTCGACGAGGCGGTGTCCGGCTTCGTCGTCAACGTGGTGTCGTCGATCGCGATCGTACTGGTGGTGCTGTGCCTGAGTCTGGGCTGGCGGACCGGTGCGGTGCTGGGCATCGTGCTGGCGCTGACGGTGTCCGGCACGGTGGCATTGATGTGGATGTTCGGATTGACGCTGCAGCGCATCTCCCTGGGTGCGCTGATCATCGTCATGGGCATGCTCGCCGACAATGCCATCGTCATCGGCGAAGGCATGCAACTGAGGGTCGAGCAGGGCATGACGCCGACGCGCGCAGCCGGCCAGATTCTCGACCAGACCAAGTGGGCGCTGCTCGGGGCCACGGTGGTCGGCATTCTCGCGTTTTCGGGAATCGGTCTATCGCCGGATTCGGTCGGGGAGTTCTGTTTCTCGCTGTTCGCGGTGGCTGCGATCTCCTTGCTGCTGAGCTGGCTGCTGGCGGTGGCGCTGACGCCGCTGTTCGGCAGCTATCTGTTCAAGCGCTACGAGGAAAACGACCGCGACCCGTACGGCAAGCGTCTGTACCAGCGTTATCGCAAGGGGCTGGATCTGGCCCTGCGACATCGCCCGCTCGGTGTCGTGATCATGGTGGGTCTGACCGTGGCCTGCGCAGTGGGCTTCCGCTACGTCAGCCAGAGCTTCTTTCCGCCTTCGTCCACCCCTCTGTTCTACCTGGATCTGCATTTTCCGCAGGGCACTGACATCCACGCCACCAGCGAGCACGCCGCCGAGGCCGAGCGCTGGTTGCTCGATCAGGACTATGTCAGCGAAGTCGCCACCTATGTCGGCGGTGGCGCCAGTCGCTTCATGCTGGTCTACGATCCGCAGCAGCCGGATCCGGCGTACGTACAGTTCATCATTCGCGTCAAGGACATCGAGCAGATCGATCCTCAGCGGCCGCGGCTGGAGGCGGCGATGGTCGAGCGCTTTCCACAGGCGGACGTGCAGGTAATCCGCCCCAACTTCGGTCCGGGCGGCGGCTCGGACATCGAATACCGCATCAGCGGGCGCGATCCGGGAACACTGCGTAGCCTGTCGCAACAAGTGCGGGAGCTGTATTCCTCCAATACTTCGCTGACCGCAATCGACGACGACTGGGGCCAGCCGGTGACCAGCGTTCGCGCCGTGGTCAATGACAGCCGCGCGCGTGCCGCCGGCGTGACCCGACCGCAGGTCGCTCAGCTGCTGGCCTACGCCGGCGACGGCGTGGAGGCCGGCGTCTATCGCGAGGACGACGAGCTGCTGCCGATCATGGTGCGGTCCGCGTCTCCGCAGCGCGGTGTCGAACCGCTCCGGCAATTGCAGGTCTACAGCCGCACGCACCAGCAATACATTCCCTTGGGCGAAGTCGTTGACCGCTTCGAAGTGGTGACCGAGCCGGAGAAGATCTACCGACGCAACCGGCTGCGTACCGTCACCGTGTCCGCCGACGCAGTGGTTGGCGCCAATGCCATGGACGTTTTCCAGAACCTTCGACCCAGGGTCGAAGCCTTGCAGCTGCCGTACGGCTACAGGGGTGAATGGGGCGGCCAGTATGAAGACTCCACCGACGCGCAGAGCAGCCTCGGCAAGCAGATGCCGCTCAGCTTTCTGGCGATGATCCTGATCGTGCTGCTGATGTTCGGGCGCACCAAGCCCGGCCTGGTGGTGTTGCTGGTGGTGCCGATGTCGATCTGCGGGGTCACCCTGTCCTTGCTGATTTTTGGCGGTTCCTTCGGTTTCATGGCCCTGCTCGGCTTTCTCAGCCTGTTCGGAATGCTGATCAAGAACGCCATCGTCCTCGTCGAGGAAATCGAACTGCAGATCGAAAACGGTACGCCGCGCTACACCGCCCTCGTCAATGGTGCGCAGTCGCGTCTGCGGCCGGTGGCGCTGGCGTCGGGTACCACCATTCTCGGAATGATTCCCCTGTTGTGGGATCCGTTCTTCAAGGACATGGCGATCACCATCATGGGGGGCCTGGCATTCGCCACCCTGCTGACGATGATCGCCGTGCCCTTGCTGTACGCCCTGTTCTATCGCGTGAGCGCCGAGGAATGCTGAGTCGTCCGCAGGCATGGCCCCTGGGCGCCGGTTTGGCGGTGTCGCTGTGTCTGAACGCCTGCGTGGCGCCGTTGGAACTCGATCGCAGTCTGGCGATGCCGATCCAGTACGATGAGGCGGCGTCCGATACCACCGATTCGCCCGAGTTGCGGCACTGGTGGCGCCGTTTCGATGATCCGCTGCTGGCGCGGTTGGTGGAACGCGCCGTGGCGCACAACTACGACGTGCGAATCGCCCTGGCGTCGGTGCAGTCCGCGCGGGCACAGGCGCTGCGCGCACACTCGGCGCTGCTGCCGCAGTTTGGCGCCGCGGCCTCTGCCGACCGTTATGGGATCGACCCGGACAACCAACAACTGGCGGAACAGGGCTACGACGAGTTCCGCGTCGACCAGTGGCAGCTTGCACTGCAGACCTCGTGGGAAGTGGATCTGTTCGGCTCCAGCCGCCTGCGGCTGCAGGCCGCGCAACAGCAACAGCTTGCCAGCCTGGCCGAGGTGCACGCCACCCGCCTGTCGATCGCCGCCAGCGTTGCCCAGACCTATTTCGAGCTGCGCGCGACCGATCTGCGCATGGGCAATCTGCGGCAGGGGCGCGACATTGCCCGCCAGTTCGCCGACATCGCCGCGCGCTTGTTCAAAAGCGGGGACGTGGGTCGCGAGGACCTGATCTCGGCGCAGGCGGAACTCGACAACACCGATGCACAGCTCGCGGAGCTGCAGCACAACCGTACGCGCCTGCGTCTGAGCCTGGAGCGACTCTGCGGCGAGCTGCCCGGCTCACTGGAGGACGAACTGCCGGTCATCGCATCGCTGCCGCAGCTGCCGCCGGCCGTGGCGCCAGGGCAACCTGTGGACCTGCTGATGCGGCGTCCGGACCTGATGGCCTTGCAGGCGCAGGTGCGGGCGGCCACCGCGCAAAGCAGCGCGTCGCGTCGCGAGCTCTGGCCCAGCCTCAACATCAGCGGTGTGCTGGCGCGCAGCAGGCTGTACCTGGACGGCGACAATCTCGGTCTGACCGACATGGCGCAGCTTTCGGCTTCGATGAGCCTGCCGCTGATCGACTTCGGCGCTCGCCGTGCCGCGATCGAGCTGGCCGACAGCGACGCGCGGCAGTCCATGCTCCGCTTCGAAAGCCGTGTCCTCCAGGCGATGCAGGAAGTGGAGGAAGCGCTGTCCGCGCAGCATAGCGGTGCGCTGCGGGTTGCAAGCCTGCAAGCTGCGGTGGACCGCCGTAGCGAGGTCCTGGAGATCGCCCTGCGCCGCTACGAAATCGGCGATGGCGCACGCCCGGACGTGTTGCAGGCGCGGCGTGATCTGCTCGACAGTCGCGATGCGCTGCTCGGCGCGCGCCTGTCGCTGCTCGAAGTGCAGCTGCAGCTCTACCGGGCGCTGGGCGGCGGCTGGGAACCGCTGATGACGCAGGTCCCGCCGCCCGCCGACGAGGACGAGAATACCGGCTGAAGCCCGAAGCCCGCCCGGACGACGGACTTGCCGGCGCCGCCGGGGCTGAGCAAGGTCCGCAACCAATCATTGGCGATTGCTTGCGGATGCTGCATTAGCCGTCCCGCTGCAACAGGTCGTCCGTCACCTCCATCGCTGCGATCAGTTCGCCGGGTTTCGATTCCGGCACCAGCGCGTTGATGAACATGGCGCGGGCTTCCGGGTCGTCGTACACCATCTTGGCGTCGAAGGCTTTCTGCCAGCTGGCCTTGTCCGGCCACTCGGCGTAGCCGAGGAAACGGCCCTGCTCGTCACGGTGGAGTCGGGATCCGAACGACCCGTAGATTCGTGTGATGGCGCGGGTGCCGCGCCGCCAGGCTTCGCGAAACTGTTCCTCCTGGCCCGGCTTGACGGTCCAGCGGTAGACGGCAACGTACATGCAAACTCCGGAATCGGATGAACTCCGTCGATTCTATCGGGCCGTGTTTCAGCCCAGGCTGAACGGTCGCGGCGCGCCGGTTGGCTGATCGGTCACAAAAAAAACCGCCCCGTGCATCGGGGTGGCTTGATTCGCCGGCGGCGACCGTGCTTCAGGCCGCCTTGCGTTCGGTCTCCGGTGCCGACTGGCGGATCAGGTAGTCGAAGGCGCTCAATGCCGCCTTGGAGCCTTCGCCCATCGAAATCACGATCTGCTTGTACGGCACGGTGGTGGCGTCGCCGGCCGCGAACACGCCGGGCACCGAGGTGGCGCCGCGGGCGTCGACTTCGATCTCGCCGCGCGGCGACAGCGCCACCGTGCGCTTGAGCCATTCGCTGTTGGGCAGCAGGCCGATCTGCACGAACACGCCTTCCAGCTCGATAGGATGCAGCTCGTTGCTTTCACGATCCTTGTAGGTCAGGCCGTTCACCTTCTGGCCATCGCCATGGACTTCCGTGGTCTGCGCCGAGGTGATGACATCCACGTTCGGCAGGCTCCTGAGCTTGGACTGCAACACCGCGTCCGCGCGCAGCTTGCTGTCGAATTCGATCAGCGTCACGTGCTTGACGATGCCGGCGAGGTCGATGGCCGCCTCCACGCCGGAGTTGCCGCCACCGATCACCGCCACGCGTTTGCCCTTGAACAGCGGGCCGTCGCAGTGCGGGCAATAGGCCACACCCTTGTTGCGGTACTCGTCCTCGCCCGGCACGTTCATCTGCCGCCAACGTGCGCCGGTGGCCAGAATCACGGTTTTCGACTTGAGGCGCGCACCGCTGGCGAGTTCCACCTCAATCAAGCCCTCGCCCGGGATCAGCTTCTCGGCGCGTTGCAGGTTCATGATGTCCACGTCGTATTCGGCAACGTGCTGTTCCAGCGCCGCGACCAGCTTCGGGCCTTCGGTTTCCTTCACCGAAATGAAGTTCTCGATGCCCATGGTGTCCAGCACCTGACCGCCGAAACGCTCGGTCGCCACACCGGTGCGGATGCCCTTGCGCGCGGCGTAGATCGCCGCGGCCGCGCCGGCCGGCCCGCCGCCGACGACCAGCACATCGAACGCCTCCTTGGCCTTGATCTTCTCGGCCTCGCGGGCCGAAGCGCCGGTATCGATCTTGGCGACGATCTGCTCCAGGCTCATGCGGCCCTGGTCGAAGGGTTCGCCGTTGAGGAACACCGTCGGCACTGCCATCACCTGGCGCTGCTCGACTTCGTCCTGGAACAGTGCGCCGTCGATGGCCACGTGCGAAACCCTGGGGTTGAGCACCGCCATCAGGTTCAGCGCCTGCACCACGTCCGGGCAGTTCTGGCAGGACAGCGAGAAATAGGTCTCGAAGCGATAGTCGCCGTCGAGACCCTTGATCTGCTCGATCAGCTCCGCCGAGGTCTTGGACGGGTGGCCGCCGACCTGCAGCAGCGCGAGCACCAGCGAGGTGAACTCGTGGCCCATGGGGATGCCGGCGAAACGCAGCCTGATGGCTTCGCCCGGCGTGCCCAAGGTGAACGACGGCTTGCGCTCCTCGTCACCGTGCTTGGCCAGCACGGTGATCTTGTCCGACAGCGCGACCAGATCGTCCAACAGGGCGAGCATCTCCTGGGACTTCTCACCCTCGTCGACGCTGGCCACGATTTCGATCGGCCGCGTGAGCTTTTCAAGATAGGCCTTCAACTGGGTCTTGAGATTGGCGTCCAACATGGAGTGCTCCTTGATGCCTCGCCGCAATCAATGGCGAGGTCATTGAAATTTGAGGTCCGGGAACCGGCAAGACCGGTTCCCGGGGTACTGCCTTAGATCTTGCCGACGAGGTCCAGCGAGGGGCTCAGGGTCTTCTCGCCTTCCTTCCACTTGGCGGGGCAGACTTCGCCCGGATGCGCGGCCACGTACTGCGCGGCGCGGACCTTGCGCAGCAGTTCCAGCGCGTCACGGCCGATTCCGTTGTCATGGATCTCACACAGCTTGATCTCGCCTTCCGGGTTGATCACGAAGGTGCCGCGCAGGGCGATGCCTTCTTCCTCGATCATGACCTCGAAGTTGCGGGCCAGCTTGCCGGTCGGATCGCCGATCAGCGGGTAGTTGACCTTGCCGATCGCCTCGGAGGTGTCATGCCAGGCCTTGTGCGCGAAATGCGTGTCGCAGGAGGCGCCGTAGACTTCCACGCCGATCTTCTGGAACTCGGCGTAGTTTTCGGCCAGATCCTCGAGCTCGGTCGGGCAGACAAAGGTGAAGTCGGCCGGATAGAACACCAGCACGGACCACTTGCCCTTGAAGGTGGCGTCGGAAACTTCGATGAACTCGCCATTGTGGAAAGCATTGGCCTTGAACGGCAGAACGGTCGTATTGATCAGGGACATCACTAGACTCCGTGGTTGGGACTACAGTTAGTGGGACGAAATTTACGCGCCAAACGCGCATTAATAAAATGAATTGTTCAAATTATTCAGATAGCTAAATACAATCGAACTTGCGATGACGGCGAATCGACCAAGACGGTTCGCGAGGGCAGACCTTAGTATCGCGAGATCGCCGTTTCAAACAGCAGGAGGGTGGCCATGAATCCAGCAGACGGACTTTCCGAGACTTCGATGCGGCAGCAGGTTTCGGCACAGGAGTGGCAGGCGCGCGTGGATCTGGCCGCCTGCTATCGCCTGGTGGCGCATTTCGGCTGGAGCGATCTGGTGTTCACGCACATCACCGCGCGGGTGCCCGGCGCGCAGGGCCAGTTCCTGATCAATCCGTACGGAATGATGTTCGAGGAAATCACGGCATCGTCGTTGGTGAAGATCGATCAGTCCGGCAACAAGCTCGATGACACGCCGCACATGGTCAATCCGGCCGGCTTCCTGATCCATTCGGCGGTGCATTCGGTGCGTCACGACGCGCAGTGCGTACTGCACGCGCACAGCCTCAATGGCGTGGCGGTTTCGGCGCAGAAGGGCGGTGTGCTGCCGCTGTCTCAGCAGTCGATGTTCGTGCTGTCGAGCCTGGCCTATCACGACTACGAAGGGGTGGCGCTCAATGAAGGCGAGAAGGCCAGACTCGTCGCGGACCTGGGCGACAAGACCTTCTTCATGCTGCGCAATCATGGCCTGTTGACGGTGGGCCCGACGATCGCCGATGCCTTTTTGTCGATGTACCTGTTCGAGGCTGCCTGCACGATTCAGATTCGCGCGCAGTCGGGCGGCGGGCCTTTGGTTCCGGTGCCGGATGCGCTGGTGGCCACGGCCCAGCAGCAGGCCTCGACCGTCACAAAGTCGCTGGGTGCTCGCCTGGTGTGGCCCGGGCTGTTGCGAATGCTGGATCGGCGGGACGCGTCGTACCGGGAGTGAGCGCGCGGGCACCGTGGTGGTTCGCCGTCAGTCGGTATCGCAGACGAACCATGGGCCGCTGATTTCATAGGTGGCGCCGAGCTGGCGCGTATCGTCCGGGCCGGAAGGGCCGCTGTAGCCGCTGATGTAGAGGCGTTGCCCGTCTGGACTGAACGAGGGGCCAGCCGGTTCGCCGTTGGCGATCAGCTGCAGCAAGGGCACCTGGCGGCCGTCCGGGGTGATCGCGACCACCTGGGCATCGTCGCCGTCTTCGCAGCAGATGATGTCGCCCTGCGGGGTCATGATCACGTTGTCGAGGGCGCTCAGGATATTGTCCTCGCTGGAATCGTCATCGTAGATCGCCTGCACCGTCGAGGCTTCGATGTCGTAGCGCCACAGGCGATTGTCGCCCTTGGTCGAAAACACGATGGAGCGGTCGGCGGGGTGAAACCAGATGCCTTCGCCACCATCGAAATGTTCGGCCCGAGGCACCTGGAAACGGGTGGCGAGCAGCACCGATTCATGGGGCTGAAGGTCGATCGGTTCCGGGTTCGGAACTTCCTGCCAGCTCACCGCGCGTGGCTCGAACAGATCGCCGGACTCCACCACGGCGATCTGCAGCTGCCCGCTGCTCAGGTCCGGCCGGGAGCCGGCCCGCGTATTGAAGTCCGGGATGAAGCGATAGAAGCCGCCGCCGTTGACGAAGGCATCGTTTCGTTGGTCCTCCGTCATATAGATATGCATTGGATCGGACTGCGTATCGACCGCGCAGGCCTCGTGCTGGAACTTGCCGAGCGCCGGCAGCTTCACGGCTTCGTCAGCGGTACCCAATGGAAAACACTCGTAGACATAACCGGAGTCGGTTTCCTCGCAGCTCAGCCAGGTACCCCAGGGGCTTGCGCCGCCGGCGCAGTTCTTGGTGCTGCCGACCAAGATCGGATAGGCATCCACCAGTTCGCCATCGGCATTGAAACGCAGCGCGCCCACGCCAGCGGCGTTGTTGATGTCGTTCTTCTCACTGTTGGAAACGTAGACCCAGCCGCCGTCAGGCGCCGCGAAGCAGGCGCCGCCATCGGGCTTTTCGTGCCAGATGAAATCCTGGCCGGCGATTGGCGGCACACCCTCGGCGGCCACGCGGCGCACCGTGAATCCCGGCGGTACGCGAACCCCGAATTCATCGGGTTCACCGAGCGGGCCAAGTCGGGCGATGTTGGAGCGCATGCCTGTCGTACAGACCGCCGGTTCCGGACCCGGCGGCACGCCTGTTTCCGGTTCGCTACCGGTCGATGATGAGTTGCCGCCGCTGCAGGCGAGCAGCCAGCCCGATTGCAGGTAGACGCCAGTGTGAGCCGCGGAGCGCAGGAATCGTCGACGGGAATAGTGGGCCATGTAGCGGAGTTCTTTGAGAAAGCCCGCGAGCCTAAGTCACCACAATGATCGTTATGTGACGCGCGTGAGTCCTTTGACGAGGCGCTGTCCTCCATGGCGCCAGCGGTTGCGCGCATGTCATCCCGCACGAATAAAGTTGCTGCGGGCCTTGATACAGACTGCCGCATCGGGATGAATGGATATGGATCGTCGTGAATTTCCGAATGGCTGGGTGCCCTGCCGACGCATTCACGCGATTTTCAGTGAGATTGTGGTAGGCATAGATCGACTGGTATCAATCATTTACTGCCTTAACCGCAGATGATTTCTGAAATGTGAAAGTGTCGTTACAATCCGCGACCACGGGGGGATAACCGTGTTCAATGGAGATCCCATGAAAGCGCCAAAAACAATGCTGGCCTGTTCGCTGGCGATACTCGCACCGATCGGTGCGAGCCACGCCCAGGACATGGACCAGGACTACGATTCACGCCCATACGTCAGCATTCTCGGCAGCTACATCGGGCCCGATACTGATCGCTACGACAATGACTACGGTTGGGGTGGACGCCTGCTCTACGGTGTTCCGCTGAGTCGCTGGGTCAATCTCGAACTCGGTGGCTACGGTTACTTCACCGAGCACGAAGTCGACAGCCACAAGGATCATACCTCGGGCTTGTCCGCCGACTTGATGTTCCCGTTCACACAGTCCGCGATTCGACCGTTCGCGCTGTTGGGCGGTGGTTACGTGCACCAGAATCTCGCCGCGAAGTCCGACGATGACTACTACCTCAACGCCGGCCTCGGCCTGTTGGGTGATATCTCCGACCGTGTGGCGATGCGCACCGACGTTCGCTACCAGTACATCGACAGCGATTTCGGCGCGGTTCCAGGTTCCGATCCGCTCGGTGATCTGATGGTCAACCTCGGTGTTCAGGTCGCGCTCGGCGACAAGCCGGAACCGCCGGCTCCACCGCCGCCTCCGCCACCACCGCCCGACTCGGACGGAGACGGCGTGCTCGACCGTGTCGACCAATGTCCGAACACGCCTGCCGGCGTGCGCGTCGATTCGACAGGCTGCCCGCTGGATTCGGATGGCGACAAGGTGCCGGACTATATGGATCGATGCCCGAACACACCGGTCGGATTGCGGGTCGATTCGACGGGTTGCGTGATCGAGAAGCAGACCATCGTGCTGCAGAACGTGAACTTCGAGTTCGATTCGGCACAGCTCACGGCGAGCGCGAAGGAATCGCTGCTCAAGGTGGCCCGTGGCCTGCGCGACCAGACCAGCATGAAGGTCGAAATCGCCGGTCATACCGACTCGAAGGGCAGCGACGCCTACAACATGAAGCTGTCGGATCGTCGCGCCGCCTCGGTGCGTGAGTTCCTGATCAGCCAGGGCGTATCGAGCAGCCAGCTCAGCTCGCGTGGCTACGGTGAGGACGATCCGGTCGCCGACAACAGCACCGAGACCGGGCGCGCGCAGAACCGCCGCGTGGAATTCCGGGTGCTCGGAAAATAAGCCTCAACAGCAGGATCGAGGGCGCCTTCGGGCGCCCTTTTTGTGGGAGGGCTTGCCCGGCCGATCCATACGGTCACCGAAGCTCACACGGCAAGCAGTGCGAATCCGCTCAGTACGGCAGTGGCTTTCAAACAAAATCCCCACCAGTTCGCTCGCCTGTGATGAAATCAGATGTGCACGGCCTCAGGTTCGCGCCAGCGGCGCGAACCTGAGAGGTTTGCTTGAGTGTTTGCCATGTTCAAACTCCTCTGTTCTATCAATAAGGGATTCGCGCCGTGGGCGTGGATGCGATCGCCAGCGAGGCCGGCACCAACAAGATGAGCTTCTATCGAAGCTTTTCCTCGAAGGACGATCTGGTCGCGGAATACCTGCGACAGCAGGTCCGCGAACTTTGGGGATGGTGGGATGAAGTGGTGGCGAAGCACCCCGACGATGCGCGCACCCGGTGATCCTTGAATACAAGCCCGAGCTGCGAAAGCCTTGGCACTCGCTGGCCAAGCGCGCCGGAGCACGCGAGCACGAACAGCTGGGCGATGCGCTGATGCTGCTGCAGGAAGGCGGCATGCAGTCGCGGCTGGTGTTCTGCGAGGTCTCAGGCCCGCTGAAGAACGCGGCGCACGCGGCTCAGTCCCTGATCAAGGCGCATCTGGACTGCTGAAGCCCGGAGTTCGGACCGCACGAAACCGGCGGCTGCGGTCAGAAGTAGCGCTTGCGCTTGAACAGCAGCAGCAGGCCCAGCGACAGCGCGGCCATGAAGCCCAGCGCAAAGAAATAGCCGTAGCGCCAGCGCAGCTCCGGCATGTAGTCGAAATTCATCCCGTACACACCGACCAGGAAGGTCAGCGGCAGAAACACGGCCGAGAATACCGTGAGCACCCGCATGATCCGGTTGGTTCGTTCCGCGGCAATCGCGAAATGCAGCTGGATCGCAGACTCCAGATCACGCTCCTGAGCGGCAGCCAGCGACATCACGCGTGCCGCATGTTCCGTCAGATCCCGAACCCGCACCGACAGCGGATTGCTGAAACTCTTGCGGGTGCCGCGACGCCACGCGTCCAGCGCCTCGATCTGATCGCTGCACAGGGCTTCCAGCTTGCGCGCCTGGCGACGACTGTCGAGCAGGCGGCGCCAGTTGGCCGCGCCGTGTCGCGGCGCCAGCAGCTCATCCTCCAGATCGTCGAAGTGCTCCATCAGCGGTTCGCGCACCGCCAGGAAGCGGTCGATCATCGTGGTCAGCAGCAGATGCGCCAGCATCGCCGGGTCTTTCGGCGACTTCAGCAGGGCTTCGTCGAGCCGTTGCTGCACCTGCAGGACGCTGAGACTGTCTTGCGCGCGCACGGTGAGGAGCATGCGATCGAAAATGAACAGGGCGACATTCCGGATTTCGAGCGGCAGCGGTGTTTCGCAGGGGCCGAGGCCGGCAAATACCAGCATGTCGTAGCTGGGCGTGCCGTCGAAGAACGAACGGTGCGCGGCGTTGAGACTGTCGGAGACGTGGTTGCGCTCGACCTCCACACCCAGGAGAGGTTCGATCAGCGCGGGCCAGTCCGCAGCCTGTTCACGCGGGATGTCGATCCAGAGGAAGCCGTCGTCCGGCAGCGCCTGCGGCGACGCCAGCCGCTGGGGCGGTTTCCCGGAAACGAGGTGGTAGGCGTTCATGAAAATCGCCCGGCCCCGTTGCGGAGGCCGGGCGTTTCAGAACTACTTCAGCAGGTCTTCGATCGCCGCACGCTCTTCGCGCAGTTCCTGATCGGTGGCATCCATCTTGCCCCGAGAGAAGCTGTCGATCGGCAGGTCCTTGACGATCTCGTACTGGCCGCCCTTGGTGACCACCGGATAGGAATAGACCACGCCCGGCTTGATGCCGTACGAGCCGTCCGACGGAATTGCCATGCTGACCCACTGGCCGTCCGAGCCCTTGGCCCAGTCACGCATGTGATCGACCGCCGAACTGGCTGCGGACGCGGCGCTGGAGGCGCCACGCGCCTTGATGATCGCCGCGCCGCGCTGCTGCACGGTGGGAATGAAGTCCTTCTCGACCCATTCCTGATCGACCAGCGAACTGGCCGCCTTGCCCTTGACCGTGGCATGGGTGAGGTCCGGGTACTGGCTGGCGCTGTGGTTGCCCCAGATCATCAGCTTTTCGATGTCGGTGCTGTGCGCGCCGGTCTTGGCGGCGAGCTGCGACAGCGCGCGGTTGTGATCCAGGCGGGTCATCGCGGTGATCTGCTTGGGGTCCAGTTTCGGCGCGTTGCTGGCGGTGATCAGCGCATTGGTGTTGGCTGGGTTGCCGACCACCAGGACGCGAACATCGGAATCCGCCTTCGACGACAGGGCCTTGCCCTGCACCGAGAAGATCTTGGCGTTGGCCTGCAGCAGATCGGCACGTTCCATGCCGGGGCCACGCGGGCGTGCGCCGACCAGCATCGCGTACTTGACGCCTTCGAAGGCTTCCTCCGCATCCGATGTACCGATGATGCCCTGCACCAGCGGAAAGGCGCAGTCGTCGATCTCCATGATCGTGCCCTTGAGCTTTTCAAGGGAATCCGGAATGTCCAGCAACTGCAGGATCACCGGCTGATCCTTGCCGAGCATGTCGCCCGAGGCGATGCGGAAGATAAGCGAATACGCGATCTGGCCGGCGGCGCCGGTAATCGCAACGCGGACGGGTTGGGTCATTACGGAACTCCGTTCGAAGTGATGAGTGGTTGCCTGCGGGGACGCGGATTATGCCGCAAACCGGCGCAGTCGTTGATTTCGCGCCGCTGGCGCGGCTTGGTCGCCGCAATATCCGGCGTTCAGAACGTCACGCCGACGCCGAAATAGACGTCCGCTTCGGCCTGTTCCAGACGCTGGTGATCCACGCCGTCGTCATGAATGCCCTGGGCGAAGCTGAGGGCGGCCTTGATGCGCTCGCGGTAATCGATGTCCAGGCCGATACCGGCATCGGCCAGCGTCACATCGTCGCCATCGCGCCGGCTGTGACTGTAGGCGTAGTCCGCGAAAAGTCTGGGCCGCCACGTCATTCCCAGCATTTCCACGCCCTCGTAGGCGACTTCGGCACGCAGGCTGGCGCCTTCGTCGCCCACCGCCACACCGGGCAGATAGGCGTCCAGCGAGTCGCGGCCGCCGAGTACCCATTGCTGTTGTTCGGGCACGATGTCGCTGCTGAACTGCATGTCCGCGCGCAAGCTGTAGAACCAGTGCGCACCTTGCGCGTAGCTGCCTTCGAGGCTGGGCTGCCACAGGAAGTAGTCCAGATCGGCGGCGCTCAACGGCTCGTCGTCGTTGCCGATGCCGTGGCGCAGCTTCAGTTCGGCTTCGTAACCGAGTTCGCTGTCTACGCCGATCAGCAGACTGCCGCCGTAGTTGGTGGACAGTTCCACCGAGTTGTAGATTTCGCGCTGAATGCGCGCGCTGTCATCCTCCGTGTTCAGCGTCTTGCCAGTGCGGTCGATCTGTACCTGTGCGGTCCAGCGACGATAGAAATCGGCATGGAGCAGGGTCTGCCAGTAGGCTTCCAGCGTGAAGATGCGGCCGTTGATGCGGCTCGCCCCGGGATCGTCTGGGCCCGGCAGGAACGGCAGCAGGTCGCTGAGATCGAGGCCGTCGTCCTGTTCGAGGACGGCGCTGAAGTCATAGCTGAGGTAGCGGGTGTTGAGGCCGAACAGCCCCCAGGTGGAGACATGGCGCCAGTCCAGACCTCGTTCGTGCAACTCGCCGGTGTTCTCTTCATCGGAATTGAGTGCGCTGAGGCTGTCTCGCGTACTGGCGACGAAGCGGTTGCCGGAGGCAAGCCCGGCCGAAACCGAGGCATCGACATAGTGGCGGCCGACGAAGCGATTCCCGGGGTTGCCGATTTCGGCGTGTAGTGAGCTTGCGTCGTCCTCGGTGGCGCTGGCGTCGGCGATCAGCCGCATCTCACCCGCTTGGTCGGTGGGCTCGAACTTGGGCTGCATCGACAATGAGGCCATGTCGGCGTGCAGGCTCGCCAGGGCGCGGCGGCGTTCGAACTGTGCGTCGGTCAGTGCTCCGACCTGATCCGGGAGGTCTTCGAAATAGCGCGCGACCGGTGCGGGCATCTCCACGGCGGCGACGTGCGCCAGTGTCACGCCGACGAACAGCGTGTCCTCAGTGCTCGCGTAGCTGATTTCGGCAGCCGGATAGCCGGCGCGGTAGACGTGTCGTGCAACGGCGCGCACCACGTCGGATGCGGTGTCGGATCGCCGGATCGGTTCGGCGAAGTCGAGCAATGCAAGTGCCGTGTCGCCCACGATATGCACCGCCAGATTCCCAAGCTGGCCATCGTATAGGGCGCTGCGTCCCTGCAATGCGGACACTTCGGTCTGTACCGGGCTGGGTGGCGGCGGCAGATCGATAGCCATGGTGAAGTTCCTTTTTTTTTTGGCTCGTCGGCGAAATCTGTGGGTGATATTCAGCTGATCAGGGCGGCTGTGAAGCGAAGAAGGCACGCAGCTTTCGCCGACGAGCCGAAAAAAAGAAGCCGGCACTCGATGACTTGAGCGCCAGCCCCGGATAAACGGTACTACAGGCTGAGCCGTCGGATATCGCTGAGCAGCTTGACCAAATGGACGATGAAACGCGCGGCATAAGCGCCGTCGATGACGCGATGGTCGTAGGACAGTGACAAGGGCACCATCATCCGCGGCTGGAAGGCCTTGCCGTCCCAGACCGGCTTCATCACGCCGCGTGACACGCCGAGGATGCCGACCTCCGGCGCGTTGACGATCGGCGTGAAATGGCTGCCGCCGATGCCGCCCAAGGAGCTGATCGAGAAGCAGCCACCCTTCATCTCGTCGGGCTTGAGCTTGCCGTCGCGCGCCTTTTTCGCCAGCTCACCACTTTCGGCGGCCAGCGCGGCGATGCCCTTTTTGTCGGCGTCGCGGATCACCGGCACGACCAGACCGTTCGGTGTGTCTGCGGCGAAACCGATGTGGCAATATTTCTTGAGGATCAGCTTGTCGCCATCGGGCGATAGCGAACTGTTGAACTCGGGAAAGTCCTTCATCGCCACCGCGCAGGCCTTGACGATGAACGGCAGCAGCGTCAGCTTGGAGCCACCCACCTTGACCAGATCCTCGCTCGCTGATTTGCGGAAGGCTTCGAGTTCGGTGATGTCGGCCTCGTCGGTCTGGGTCACGTGCGGCACATTGACCCAGCTGCGGTGCAGGTAGCTCGCGGACAGTTTGCGAATGCGCGACAGCGGCTTTTCCTCGATCTCGCCGAACTTCGAAAAGTCCTGCGCCGGGATCGGCGGAATGCCAGACGTTTCGGGACCCGGGCTTGCAAGCTGTGTCTTGACGAAGCCCTGCACGTCCTCGAACAGGATGCGGCCATTGTTGCCGGCGCCCTGAATCTGGCTCAGATCGACGCCGAGTTCGCGCGCATACTTGCGCACGGCCGGTGAGGCGTGCGGCAACATGCCGGGCTGGGCTTCGGGCTTGAATTCGCCGACCGGTGTCACCGGACTGCGGTCTCCATGGGATTCGGTCGAGGCGTCCGCCGCCGGCTGTGCCGCAGCCTCGCTTTTCTTCGGTTCCGGCTTGGACGCCGGCTCGGCTTCGGGTTCCGGCTCGGCCTCAGGCTCGGCATCGGCGCCGCCGACGGTTTCGATGACGCAGATTTCGTCACCCTCGGAGACCTTGTCGCCTTCCTTGACCTTGAGGCTCTTGACCACACCGGCTTCAGGCGCCGGTACGTCCATCGTCGCCTTGTCGGATTCGAGCGTCATCAGCGACTGCTCTTTTTCGACGGTGTCGCCTTCGGCGACCAGAACCTCGATCACCGGCACGCCATCGAAGTCGCCGATGTCCGGCACCTTGACGCTCAGTGTGCCGCCGCCTGACGCCGGCTTCTCGGGTGCAGGCTTGGCCGGCTGGGGCTTTTCGGGCTCGGCCGCAGGCGCCGCTTCCGTCTTGGCAGGCTCTTTGGGTTCGACCGACTTCTGTTCCGGTTCCGGCTTGGATTGCTGATCCTTGTCGTCAGACTCCGCCTCGATCTGGCAGACCAGATCGCCCTCCTTGACCTTGTCGCCGACCTTGATCCTGAAGCCCTGGACTACACCGGCGGCCGGCGAAGGCACTTCCATCGTGGCCTTTTCGGATTCCAGCGTCAGCAGGGGCGTATCGACTTCGACCGTGTCGCCGTCGCTGACCAGCACTTCGATGACGGGGACGTCGTCGAAATCGCCGATATCGGGGATGCGAACCTCGGAAGCTGCCATGGCTTACACCGTCAGGGGATTGGGTTTGCTCGGCTTGATGCCGAAGATCTTGATCGCCTGGGCGACCGTCTCGGCTTCGATCTTAGCCTCAGCGGCCAGCGCCTGTAGTGCACGCACGGTGACCCAGCGGCGGTCGATCTCGAAAAAATCGCGCAAACGCGGCCGGGTATCGGAGCGGCCGAAGCCATCGGTTCCCAGCGTGTAGTACGCCCGCGACACATACGGACGAATCTGCTCGGCATAGGCGCGCACATAGTCGGACACGGCCACTGCCGGTCCCTTGTGCTTGCCCATCACGGTATCGACATAGGACTTCTTCGGCTTGGCTTCCGGATGCAGCAGGTTCCAGCGGTCCAGATCCACGCCGTCACGCGCAAGCTCGTTGAAGCTGGTCACGCTCCACACATCCGCGGTCACGCCGAACTCTTCCTCCAGCAGTTCGGCAGCGCCGAGCGCCTCGCTGAGTATCGTGCCGCTGCCCATCAGCTGCACATGCGCCTTGCCAGGCTTGGGATGCTTGCGCAGCAGGTACAGGCCGCGAACGATGCCGTCCTCCACGCCGTCCGGCATTTCCGGGTGGTGGTAGTTCTCGTTGTTGAGCGTGAGGTAGTAGTAGTGATCCTTGTTTTCGGCGTACATCTCCTGCATGCCGTGGCGCATGATCGTGACCAGTTCGTAGGCATAGGCCGGGTCATAGGATCGGCAATTGGGAATCGTGCTCGAATAGATGTGGCTGTGCCCGTCTTCATGCTGCAGGCCTTCGCCGTTGAGCGTGGTACGCCCGGCGGTGGCACCCAGCAGAAAGCCGCGCGCACGCGAGTCGCCGGCCGCCCAGGCCAGATCGCCAATACGCTGAAAACCGAACATCGAGTAGAAGATGTAGAACGGCATCAGCGCCACGCCGTGATTCGCGTAGCTGGTGGCGGCGGCGATCCAGGACGACATCGACCCGGCTTCGGTGATGCCTTCCTCCAGGATCTGGCCCTTGATGTCTTCCTTGTAATAGGCGAGCTGCCCGGCGTCCTCGGGACTGTATTTCTGGCCTACCGGCGAATAGATGCCAAGCTGACGGAACATGCCCTCCATGCCGAAGGTGCGGCCCTCGTCCGGAATGATCGGCACCACACGCGGGCCGATCTTCTTGTCGCGCGTCAGGATCTGCAGAAACTGCACAAAAGCCATGGTCGTGCTGATCTCACGCTCGCCGGTGTCTTTGAGCAGTCGCTCGAAGGTCTTGAGCGGCGGGATTTCCAGCGGCTCCTCGACGACCCTGCGCTGCGGCAGAAAGCCGCCCAGTGCTTCACGCCGCTGCTTGAGGTATTGAATTTCCTCGGAGTCTTCGGCCGGCCGGTAGAACGGGGTGTTCGCGATCTCCTCGTCGGACACCGGAATCCGGAAGCGGTCGCGGAACACCTTGAGTGCCTCTTCGCCCATCTTCTTCTGCGAGTGCGTGATGTTCTGCCCCTCGCCGGCCTCGCCCATGCCATAGCCTTTCACGGTCTTGGCGAGAATCACGGTGGGCCGGCCGTTGGCGTTGTTCACGGCGCGGTGATAGGCCGCGTAGATCTTGTGCGGGTCGTGGCCGCCGCGGTTGAGCCGGGCAATGTCCTCGTCAGACATCGAGCTGACGAGCTTCTTGAGTTCGTCGAACTTGCCGAAGAAGTGCTCGCGCGTGAACTTGCCGCCCTTGGCCTTGTAGGCCTGATATTCGCCGTCCACGGTTTCCTCGAAGGCCTGCAACAGCTTGCCGGAGGTATCGGCCGCGATCAGCGGGTCCCAGGCGGCACCCCAGACCAGCTTGATCACGTTCCATCCGGCGCCACGGAACACGCCTTCGAGTTCCTGGATGATCTTGCCATTGCCGCGCACCGGGCCGTCCAGGCGCTGCAAATTGCAGTTGACGACGAACACCAGGTTGTCTAGCCCTTCGCGGGCGGCGATGTCGATGGCGCCCAGGGATTCGGGTTCGTCCATCTCGCCGTCGCCACAGAACGTCCAGACCTTGCGGCCGGCGGTCTTGGCCAGGCCGCGATTCTCCAGGTACTTCATCAGCCGCGCCTGATAGATCGACATGATCGGGCCCAGACCCATGCTCACGGTCGGGAACTGCCAGAAATCGGGCATCAGCCACGGGTGCGGATAGGAGGAGACGCCCTTGCCTTCCGACTCATAACGGAAATTCTGGAGCTGTTCCTCACTGAGACGGCCTTCCAGGAAGGCGCGCGCATAAATGCCGGGCGTGACGTGGCCCTGGACGTAGACCAGATCCGCACCGTCGGCATGATCCGGCCCTTTCCAGAAGTGGTTGAAGCCGACGTCATACAGCGTCGCCGATGAGGCGAAGCTGGCGATGTGGCCGCCGATGCCGGAATGCTCGCGGTTGGCGTTGACCACCATCGCCGTGGCGTTCCAGCGGATGATGGAACGGATGCGCCATTCGATGGCGTGGTTGCCAGGCGACTTTTCTTCGAGATGCGGCGG
Source organism: Banduia mediterranea (assembly GCF_031846245.1). Classification (NCBI taxonomy): domain Bacteria; kingdom Pseudomonadati; phylum Pseudomonadota; class Gammaproteobacteria; order Nevskiales; family Algiphilaceae; genus Banduia; species Banduia mediterranea. The sequence continues at coordinate 28,525 of NZ_JAVRIC010000013.1, forward strand.
AATCGTGTTGATGTACGCCGTGTTCGCCGAATACGGAATGTAGGCACCGCTGCGGCGCGATTTCTCGATCAGCGTTTCCAGCAGGTAGTGCGCCCGTTCCGGCCCCTCGCGTTCGATGACGGCGTTGAGGGCGTCGAGCCATTCCCCGGTTTCTCCGGGATCCTGATCACGTACTTCGTCGGTCATTGTGCTCCTCGCTGGACTGCGCTGCCGCGCAGCGCCCGGCTAGTCGGTTTGTGATTTTGTACAGCCACCCTCTATACGTCCAATATATTCAAATTGCCGAATCCATATCTGAAACAGATGAGAATCGAATTGCGGCATCTCCGGTACTTTGTAGCGGTCGCAGATGAATGCCACTTTACGCGCGCTGCGGAACGCCTGGGCATCGGCCAGCCGCCGTTGTCGCAGCAGATTCAGGCGCTGGAACGCGAGGTGGGCACGAAGTTGTTCAAACGCCTGCCGCGCGGGGTGGCGCTGACCGACGCCGGCCAGTCGCTGCTCGACGATGCGCGCACCATCCTCGCGGACGTGGCGCGCGCCGGCGACCATGCGCGCCGCGCCGCGCGCGGCGAACTCGGGCGCGTGCGCATCGGCATGATCAACTCCGCGCCGTTTCACCCTTTCGTGCCGCGCGTGATCCGCGAATTCGGCCAGCGTTATCCGCAAATCGCCCTGTCCCTGGAGGAAAAAAGCACGCCAGCGCTGGCGGCCGCGGTGCTGGACGAGCAGGTGGACGTAGCCTTCGTGCGGCCGCCGCTGGGGGACGATGAGCGCCTGACGGTGCAGGCACTGTTCGACGAAGAAGTGCTGATCGCGCTGCCGCAGGGCCACCCGCTGGCCGAGTACCTGTCGCTGCCGCTGGACGCGCTGGCGGCGGAACCGTTCGTGCTGTTCCCGCGCCCGGTCGGCGCCGGCTTTTATGACGACATCATTTCCGCCTGCCAGCGTTCCGGCTTTTCGCCGCGCATCGTCCAGGAAACCTCGCAGATCACCTCCATCGTCAATCTCGTGGCGGCCGGCCTGGGCGTTTCGGTGGTGCCGGCGTCGATGCAGCAGGTGCACTCCGAAGGCGTGACCTATCGCTCGATCTTCGGCGACCGACTGAAGGCTCGCATGTGCCTGGTTCACCGCCGCGATGAGGTTGATTCGGCGACGATCTCGAATCTTCTCGGCGTGATCGAGGAAGTTCGGAATCGAGCGCTGACCGGCTAGCACGACATGGGCCGCGCGGGAACGGCGACGCCGGGACCCTGTTCGCCCCCGGCAACGCCGCTCTCAGCACAGGCGCCGGATCAACATGCGGCTCCTTCGCCTGAAATTGTTTGAGAAAATTTCTTGTTAAGCGTCTGAAACTAAATTATTTATATAAATAAATATGAATTTTCCACCCATATCACGCTGTAAATCTGAAGACATGTAAGTACTTGCGATCTCGATTCTGCGGTGGTAACCATGCTCCTCTGAATTCAATAAGTTACTGATACAGTTAGTGGCGTGACATGTACACGCACCATAACCATTTGAATGATCGACGTTTTTCTCCGATCTGCGAAAACAACTTCAGATGAAGGTGCGCCACTTCTCATGGTGAGCGGCATCACGTTGATCGTCTCGCTCCAGGCCGTGCAGGCCACGGTATCGTCCGTAAATTACGGATTGTCCGCGAAGCCGATCACCTTGTAGAAGCTCATCGACATGGCGAGGTTCTTCACGGGCAGGTTCACGAAGATCAGCCAGGCATTGTTCATTGACTCCTGGGCATGGATCGAGCACAGACTTGTGTGCGGTCATCGACTGGTCGAATGGCCGGTTCCGATTTCGACAGCCTCGGAGAAATTGTCCATCCACGGCAAGACCACCCGGATTCCTGATTCAGCGCAGCGGTTCGCCCTCGGCGGCCGGCAGCACGAATGAGAATACGGCGCCACCGCCATCACGGTCCGAATACCAGATGTGGCCGTTCATGCGTTCGATCTCTTCCTTGGAAATCGCGAGGCCGAGTCCGCTGGAATGCTGCACGGTGTCGCTGCCGTCGCCGCGGCTGTAACGCTTGAACAACTGCGGGCGCCGCTCGGCGGGCACACCAGGACCACGGTCGGACACCGAAACCACGGTCATGCCGGAGCGCCCCACCGCGCAGTGCACCTCGATTGCCGTGCCCTTCGGCGCGTAGCGCAGGGCATTCGACAGCAGGTTGTCGATGACGTGGCGTACCGCGGTCGGGTTGCCGATGACTTCCGGATCGTCCTCCACCGCCAGTTCGATCCGCATGTTCCTGCGCTGCGCGTTCAGTTCGAGATCGCGCACCGAGGCTTTCAGCACCGCACCGAAACGCATCGGCGCCAGCTCCACCGAGCGTTGTTCCCGGGAATTGGCCCAGCGGCCGAGATAGCTGTCGATAAAGCTCAGGCAGCGGTCGACGCTGCCCCGGATGTTGCGCACGCCCTCTTCGAGTTCAGATCCTCCGCGCTCCACCATGTCCAGCGCGAACAGTATGCCGGCCAGCGGGTTCTTGAGATCGTGGGCAACGATCTGCGTCAGGTCGGCACGCTCCTGCGCCAACAGCGCCAGATGATCGCGCGCACGCTTGAGTTCCAGGTGGGTACGTACACGCGCCAATAGCTCCTCGGCGACGAAAGGCTTGGTCACGTAGTCCACGGCGCCCTTGCGGAACGCCTCGACCAAAGTCTCGCGTTCGTGCGCGGCGGTCAGGAAAATCACCGGCACATCAGCCGTACGCGGGTCTTCGCGCAGGCGCGCGCAGACTTCGAAACCGTCCATGCGCGGCATGCGCATGTCCAGCAGCACCAGACTGGGCAGGCGTTTGGCGCTGCGTTCCAGCGCCTGCTCGCCGGACAGCGCCGGCATCACGTCGTAACCATCCCGCGCCAGCAGCGCGGCGACCGCCTGCACATTGGCGGGCTGGTCATCCACTACCAGGATCAAGGTCGTGTCCGCGTTCTTCATTGGCAGTGTCGAATGTCTCCCGACGTCTTGGTTCGAAAAATTCAGGCCTCGATCAGGCGCGCGGCCTGATTGAGGCGCTGCACCATGTCAGCGCAGCGGCTCAGGGCGGATTCAAGCGTGACGATGTCAAATATATCAACCGCCCGGCGAATTTCATCCGCCAGCAGGCTCAGTTCACGAAACGCCGGCGTCGGCGGCAAGGCGGCGATCGATTTCAGAACCTGTCGCAGCTCGTCAGTCGACAGGGTGCCGCGCGCACCCGCCAGGGCCGCGTGAATCGTCGCGGCGTGCTCACTCCAGGCGCGCGCATCGTCGTCGTCGATGTCGGCGGCCGCCTCTGCGGCATCGCCGCTCCGGCGGCCGGCATCGATCGCCCCGTCCAGCAGGCGCGCCAGCTCCTGCCCAAGACTGTTGCGGGACACCGGTTTTCGCAGATAACCGTCAAACAGTTCGCGCAGCCGTCCTTCCTCACCGAGCAGGCTCGAGGCCGTCAGCGCGATGACCCTGGTGGCGTCCAGCTCCGGCAGCCTGCGAATCTGGCGCAGGGCCTCCACGCCGTCCATGCCGGGCATGCGGATGTCCATCAGGATCACGTCCGGGCGTTCGCTCAGGGCACGCTCGATTCCCTCCGGGCCGCTACCGGCGGTGCGGACCTGATGGTGGGTTTCGGCGAGCCAGGCCTCGATCAGGCTGCGATTGAGCGCCATGTCGTCCACCGCCAGCACGCTCATCGGCGGCAGGCTGTCGAGCACCCGTTCGTCGGCCGGCAACACGTCGACGCCGTCTGCCGTCGCGGGCTCGGCCACCGGCAGCTCTGGCAGGACCACGACGAAGCGGGAGCCGATCCCCGGCGTGGAATCGACCTCGATACAGCCGCCCATCAGCGCCACCAGGTGGCGCACGATCGAAAGTCCCAGACCGGTCCCGCTGGCGCGGGTGCTGTCGAGTTGGGTGAACGGGTCGAACACGCTGTCGATTCGTTCCGGCGGAATGCCCACGCCACTGTCGATCACCTCGATGCGCAGCTCGACGGTGCTGCCCTCGATTCCGTCTGGCTGGCTGGCCACCGCGCGCACCGTGACCGATCCGGTGTCGGTGTAGCGGATCGCGTTTCCAATCAGGTTGATCAGAATCTGGCGCATGCGCAGCGGGTCCAGCAACACCGCCTCGGGCAGATCGGGATCAGCCTCGATCACCAGACGCAGACCCTTGTCGCTGGCCATGCGCGAGAACAAAGTTTCGCAGGTGCGCAGAATCTCCACGGGGCTCGTGGCCTGCAACACCAGTGGCAGTTTGCCGGCTTCGATCTTGCTGATGTCGAGAATGTCGTTGATCAGCCCCAGCAGCACCTGACCGCTCTGGGCGATGGCTTCGGCATAGGCTCGCTCACGCTCGCCGGTCGCGGTCTCTCCCAGCAACTGCGCAAAGCCGAAAATGGCATTCATCGGCGTGCGGATTTCGTGGCTCATATTGGCAAGAAAGATGCTCTTTTCCTGGCTCTCCGCGCTCGCCCGATCGGCCCGCCGCCCTTCATTGCGCGCGCGCAGATAGGCGGCCGTGTAACGCCGCGTGAGTACTGCGCTGAGCAAGGCACTGAGCATCGCCAGCAGGATCAGGCTGGCCATCAACAGATTGCTGCGATAGACCATGCGACCGATCTGCTCCTGGATACCCGCACCCTTGCGTTCCACCGCATCGCGCAGCGAACCGAGGTCGGCGCGCACGGCGTCCATCAGGTAGCGGCCGACGTCGCTGCGTATCGCCTGCAGCGCCGCCTCGCGCCCCTGGGTGCGCTCGGCCTCGAAGGTTCGCTCGATCTCCAGGCCGCGATCGGCGACGCTGGCCTGCAGGCGCAGAAACGCGGACATCAGTTCCGGCGCGTCGGCCTGGACCTCGACTTCGATCTTCTTGACGATGATCGGCAACTGGCGGCGCGCCTGCGCGTAAGGCTCCAGATAGTCGTCGTCCCCGGTCAGGAAATAGCCGCGCTGGCCGGTTTCCATGTCGGTCAGCATGTTGCTGAACTGGTTGAGATCGGCGATCAAACGATTGGTGCGAACCACGCCGTCGCGCCGTGCGCTGACATTGGCGTTCTGGAAATAGGCGGCGACGCCGACCCCCGCCAGCAGCACCGCGCCGGCTACAGCGAGTAGCTGCAGCCGAACCCAGTGCTTCGGCTGCAGATCCATCATCGCGCCAGCAGTTCGTCGACCAGCGAGGTGGCGCCGTAGATGGTTTTCATGGCTTCGATCAGGCTTGCGCTGTGCACACCGATCGCCCGATTGCTGCGCTCGTCGTACCAATAGGCGCCGCCCAGCGAATGAATGTTGCCATCGAACACCAGACCCACCACCTCGGCGCTGCGATTGATGATCGGGCTGCCGGAATTGCCGCCGATGATGTCCAGGCTCGCCACGAAATTCAGCGGCGTTTCCAAGCTCAGCTGCGACTTGGCATCGAGCCAGGACGGCGGCAGCAGGTACGGCTCGAAACCGGTGGCGCGCGCGTACAGGCCGGCGATGTCCGTGAACGGCGCCACCGGCTCGCCGTTTTCGTCCCAGCCGGCGACCTCGCCGTAGCTCAGGCGCAGCGTGAACGTGGCATCCGGATAGGCGTCCGTACCACGCTGAGCAAAGCGCGCCTGCGCGATCAGCGCCTGGTTCTTGTCGACCACCGCTTCGACCTCGCCTTCATAGCGGGCCCGCAGTTCACGCGCCAGCGGATCGATCGCGCGCACCAGCTGGATCATCGGGTCCTTGGACTGGGCCACGGCGGTGGCACCGCCTTTCCACAAGGCCCGGCGAACCTCGATGTCACCGAGCGTGGTGCCGTCGATGATGCGCGCCGCCAAGGCCTGCGGCGATTCCTTGCCGAGCACCAGTTTCACGAAGGGATCGTCCGCGCCGAGCTTTTCGCGCAGTTTCTCCAGCGAAAAACCCAGTTTGAGCTTTTCGTACTCCGGATAGATCGGCGTCTTCGCGAACAACAACTGCTGCAGGCGCGGCAAACCGGCTTCGTTGAATTCGCCAAGGCGCTCGGAATCCGGCTTGCCGCGTTCCTCGGCGCCGCGCACGAGCGTGCGCGCGGTCCGGAAATAGTCGCTCATGAAACCGCGCGCACCCTCGATGTAGTTGTAGCGCGTCGCGATTTTTCGATAGGCCTGCTGGGCGCGGGCGATCGCGTCCCAGGCCTTGCCGTAACTCGCCTGCCGCTGCGGATCGGCACGAACGAACTCGCGCAGTTCGGCTTCCTGGCGACGCTTGAGATCGAATACGGCGGGATTCAACAACGCCTGGAGCTTGCCTTCACCGGATTTGAAACGGTTCTCCGCGAACAACAGGTCGGCCTGGGCGATTCGCGCCTGCTCCTCGCCTTCGTCCTCGTAGCGGCTGAGCAGACCGCGCAGTTCAGCCAGATAGAGCAGATAGGAAATCAGGCTCGCGTCGCGTTGGGTTTCGAGCTGGGCAACGGTCATCAGACGTTGCGTGGAACCGGGATGGCCGGTCACCATGACCAGCTCACCCGGCTGCGCGCCTTCAGGCTTGATCGGCAGAAACTGCTCGACCTCGGCCGGCTTGCCGTCGCGGTAGGCACGCAGCAGCGCCATGTCCAGGTTGTAGCGCGGAAAATTGAAGTTGTCGGGGTCGCCGCCGAAGAAGGCCGTGGCGTATTCCGGAGCGAACGCCAGACGAACATCCTGAAAGCGCGTGTATTGATAAAGCTGCTCGACGCCACCGCGATACAGCTCGACCACGTCACAGCGACGGATGGCACCCTCGGAGCCCACACATTCGCTCTCGATGCTGGAGCGCGCCGCGGTCTTGGCATCCGCATAGGCCTGGCCACTGAGCCCTTGGGTCGCCTTGGCGATACGCTCGGTGACGTCGGTAATCCTTTCGAGCCTGTTGAGTTCGATGTTCGGACAGGTCATTTCCTGTTCGGGCGTGTCGGCCACCAGGCCGCTGGACATCAAGTCCGCATCGGCCGAGGACAGTTGCGAAACACAGCGCGCGACACAGTGATAATTGGTCAGCACCAGCCCGTTCGGAGACACGAACGAACCCGAGCAGCCGCCGGCCAGCCGTACCGAGGATTTCATTACCTGGTCGACGAAGGACGCATCCGGCGTAAATCCGTAGCCTTGCTGCATCGCGTCCTTCGGCAGCTGATCCAGCGTCCACATCCCCTCGGCTGCGGACGCGATCGGCATGGCGGCCGGCAGCACGGCCAGTGTGATCAGGAACAGGCACAGTGGCTTCAGCAATCGCATTCGAAGGCAATCTCGTACAGACAAGGGAACGGGACGGTCGATGAAACAGTGATCGGGGCGCAGATGCGTTGAGGATGGACCGATGATAAAGCAAAGCCTTGCAAACAAAGACCACGCGACGAAAAAGCCGCCGCATGGCGTTCGTGCCCTGTGGAGCCTGGCTTGCCTGCTCGCACTGATCCCCCTGGTCTCGGTTCATCTCGCCTATGCGGTTTCGATCGCGCAAGGCACGGCGCCGGCCTGCGTTCCCTATTGGCAGGGCTGCACGTCGATCAGTGCCGCCGCCCGCAACGGCTGGGCCAATCACCTGTTCAAGCTGAGCATGTTGCCGTATACAAGCTTGCTGTTCGGTTACTGGTGGCTGTGCGCTGCCTGGTTGCGGCAACTGGTGCCGGCACGCCGGCGGCGGCGGCGGCGGCACGCGATGCTGGCCTGCGGCACGGTGGGCGCAGTCTTTCTGGCCCTGTATATCGAATTTCTCGGCGTGGAGGGTGATACCTATCGTTGGCTGCGGCGCTACGGGATCAATCTGTATTTCTCCGGCACGGTACTGGCGCAGATGCTGCTGGCCAGCCTGCTGGTCGGCGAACCGCGGGTCTCGAACCACATCCAGCGTGGCTGGTTGATACTCTGCGGTCTGCTGCTGGGCCTGGGTCTGGCGAGCCTGCCGTTGCAGTTCGTCGTGGACGACCGGCGCCGCCTGCTCAACGCGATCGAATGGCTGTATGCGCTGCTGATGGTGACGGCCTATCCGCTGACCGGATACGCTTGGCGCGCAACCGGCTTCAGTCTGCGGCCAGAGGTCCGATGAGCCGGGGCGGACCGCCGCACCTTCCCAGCGGGCAACATTCCGGATAGGTTCATCGGCACACGCCATACCGGGCTCGCCCTGCGGCTGCCGGGCGGGGTGCAAGGCGATCTGACGCGAACCATGGCCGAAAAGAACGACTACGAAGACAGGCTGGGCCGGCTGCGGCAGGCGCTGGACAGCGGTGCCATGAACGCGGTGCAGCGCTCGCTGCACGCACTGAGTCCCGCCGAAATCGGACGGCTGCTCGAATCCTTGCCGCCATCGCCGCGCGAAGTTCTGTGGGGTGTGATCGATCCGGAAGACCGCGGCGAAGTGCTGCTGCACCTCGGCGACGAAGTGCGCGAAGGCCTGATGCGGACGATGGACGTCGGCCAGATCGTCGCCGCCGCGGAAGACCTGGACATCGATGACCTCGCCGACTTCGTCGAGGACCTCCCGGAAACCGTAACGCAGCAGATCCTGCAGTCGATGGACGCCCGCGACCGCGCGCGCCTCGAACAGATCATGGGCTACGAGCCGGACACCGCCGGCGGCCTGATGAACACCGACACGGTGACGGTGCGTCCGGACGTGTCGCTGGACGTGGTGGTGCGCTACCTGCACCTGCGCGGTGAACTGCCGGACTCCACTGATTGCCTGTATGTGGTGGACCGCTACGGTCACTACCTCGGCGCACTGTCGCTGGACCGGATATTGACGCTGGATGCCGGCCGCCAGGTCCGCGACGTAATGGAACGCGAACGCGATCCGCTGACCGTGGACATGTCGGACCGCGAAGTCGCCAAGCACTTCGAGAATCTCGACCTGGTGTCCGCGCCGGTGGTCGGGGACAAGGGCATGCTGGTCGGCCGTATCACCATCGATGACGTGGTCGACGTGATTCGGGACGAGGCCGAGCAGCGCATGATGCGCATGGCCGGCCTCGACGAAGAGGAGGACATCTACGCGCCTGTGCGTGGTGCCGCACGGCGTCGCGCCCTGTGGCTCGGCATCAACCTGGCCACGGCGTTCATGGCATCCTGGGTGGTCGGCCTGTTCGAGGCCACGATCAGCCAGGCGGTGGCACTGGCGGTGCTGATGCCGATCGTTGCCAGCATGGGCGGCATCGGCGGCAGTCAGACGCTGACGCTGATGGTGCGTGGCCTGGCCCTCGGCCAGATCAGTGGCGGCAGCGCCAAGGCACTGCTACGCAAGGAGCTGTCGGTTGCCGCCATCAACGGCCTGCTGTGGGCGCTGGTGGTCGCCGCGATCACGCTGTTCTGGTTCGGCAACCCGCTGCTATCACTCGTGATCGCGCTGGCGATGCTGTTCAACCAGCTTTGCGCCGCGCTCGCCGGCGTGACGATTCCGCTGTTGCTGAAGAAACTCAGCATCGACCCGGCCCTGGCCGGCAGCGTGATACTGACGACGATTACCGACGTTGTCGGCTTCTTCGTGTTCCTCGGCCTCGGTGCGTTGATTCTGCTTTGAATTCGCAAAACCGGCTCGGCGCTGGGCGGCAAAAAGCGACAATGCCGGCGGCATCCAGCGCCGGCGGCGGCGCATACACATCCGTTTGCGGGGTCACGCCTGACAAGATCTGAGCATACGAGCAACGACCGCCCACGCTTCTTGATCTTCCCAATCATGTCAGCTCACCCCACCGCGAGCTTTCCGCTCAAACAGGTGATCGACGAGGCAAGGAACCTTCAATCTCCGTGCCATTCGCCGGTTTGTCCGGCGATGAACTGCCGAAGCAATCACGCCGTGTGGCTCGGATCGCCGTAGAGACCCGTCAGCTGGCAGGTTCCGGAACGATTCCGACAACAAGACAGGGCTTGGGCGCCGCCGTTCCAACCGATTGGGAAGGGACGGAACTTCAGGTGACGGCCCGGAAAGTGCTCGTCCCCCTGATATCGCTGATATCGCACCAATCCACCGCCACCGCCTCCTGCGGCTTCGCGGAGGCCCGCCTGGAGCGCCGCAATCAGGCGGCCCAGGCGCGTCGGGACAGGCGTTCCAGGCCGCTGCGGTAGTAGTCGAAACGCTGCGAGAGTTGCCCGAAGACGCCGCGCAGGTGCAGGTCCTGAGCTCGGGGATGGCGGGCGGCGCTGGCGTAGTAGCTGCGACCCATGCCGCGGTAATAGTCCAGCGATAGCGGGCGGCGGCGAAAGCGGCGGCGATGCTCGATCCACGGCGCGCACACGCCGGACAGGAACATCGCGTAGTTGCCGATGTGGGTGCAGACCAGGAACTGTCGTTCCGGATTGGCATCAGCGGCTTCAGCGACCAGGTCAACCAGATATTCGTGGGCCTGGCCGTCTCCGGCTTGCACGCGATAGAGCCGGTCCGTACGGACGAACAGTGCGAGCACGTTGGCGAGATAGTTGAGGGCTTCGCGTTCGGCCGCCTCGCGGCGGCCCGGCAGGCAGTGACGCAGCAAGACATTGAAGAACAGCCGCGGAGAAACGGACAGGCTGGCCGGGTCCGGTTCGAGCACGGCCTTGACCACGAATCGCGATTCGAGCAGGGATTCCAGTGTACTGGGCTGTTCGATGACCCGGCGCGCGGCTTCCACCGCATCCACGTTCGACGCCGGGAAGCGTTCGAACAGAAAGATCAGATCGGCGGGCGCCAGGCTCTGGATGTCAAAGCGTGCGAAATCGGGCGATTGCATCGTTCGGACTCCTGCGTCATCGACAGCTTCGATCATGCAAATCCTGCGCCGGTTCCTCCGAAAAACCCAATCAGCAGCGTCACTTGGGTGCTGCCAAGGCAAGGCGCAGGCCGGATGGCTATCCATTGGTTTTCGGGGCGCTGTAAGGCCGGGCACATGGTGGGGCGCAGCGCGCAGGCTGTACAGTGATCGCCAATCCGCTCTGCGCGCCCGCTTATGCCTGACACCCGATGCAACTGAGTTCCGATTCCGCACTAGGGGCGCTGGGCCTGAACGAGGCGGTGCGGCGGGACGCGCTGGCACTGGGCCGGCCCGAGTTGCGGCTGGTGCGCGTGGTGGAGCCACAGCGCAGCCAGGCGCGCGTGGATGACGGCGAACAGCTGATCGACGCGACGCTGTACTCCAGCTATCTGGCGCAATTGAAGTCCGATGGCGATGCCTTGGCGGTCGGTGATTGGGCGGGTCTCGACACCGAGAACATGTTGCGCCTGCATCTGCCGCGTCGCGGCTTGATCAGCCGTCCGTCCAAGGAAGGCGGCACACAGGTGGTGGCGGCGCATATCGATCTGGCCTTGCTGGTGATGGGTCTGGACGGCGACTGGGCGCCCCACCGTCTGCAACGCTATCTGATGCTGGTGCGGCGCGGCGGCGTGTCCCCGGTGGTGGTGCTGAGCAAACGTGATCAATGCGACGAGGCGGAGCAGCGCCAGGCCGGGATTCAGGCCATGGTCGGCGATGAGGTGCCGGTGCATGCGATCAACGCCCGCAGCGCCGAGGCCGTGAATGAACTGCGGCGCTACGCGGCGCCAGGCCGCACGCTGGTCTTGCTGGGCTCGTCCGGCGTGGGCAAGTCCACGCTGACCAATGCGCTGGCGGGCTCGGATCAGCTCACCCAGGCCACACGCGCCTACGACGGTCGCGGCCGCCACACCACGACGGCGCGATCCATGTACCGCCTGCCGGGCGGCGGTTGTCTGATCGACACGCCGGGCATGCGCGGCCTGCGCCTGACCGGCGCGGAAACCCTGAAGGACGCGGGCTTCGATGATGTGGCGGTGCTGGCGCAGAACTGCCGTTTCGCGAACTGTCGGCATGATCAGGAACCCGGCTGCGCAGTGCGCGAGGCGGTGGGCGCGGTTCGGCTGACGCATTACCACGCGCTGCTGCGCGAGTTGGAGCGCACACGCTCCGACACGCTGACGGGCCAGCGACCAGGTGACAAGCACGCCGGTCGAGGCGCGCGCGGGCGCAGCAGCCGCTCGCGTTAACGCGTACGGCTGGCCTGAACCGACGCGCGACTCGCAGTCTGCACGGCGGAGTTCTCGCGCTGCCATTCCGGCGGCGCCCACAGATGCTTGGTGCGCAGCCACAGCGGACCGGGCCGCGCGACGTCGCGGAACAGATCGATCCACTCGTGGAACATCATGCGGATCGGATTGCGTGTTTTGAGCTGACGGGTAATGCCATAGTCGCAGGGATCGGCCGGGTCTTCCGGCACGAAGCTGCCGAACAGCCGGTCCCAGATCACCAGCACGCCGGCGTAGTTGCGATCGATGTACTGCGGATTGCGCGCGTGGTGCACGCGATGGTGCGAGGGCGTGTTGAACAGCCACTCCAGTGGCCGTGGCAGCTTGTTCACGGCTTCGGTATGCACGAAGAACTGGTAGGCCAGATTGACCGCCACGCACAGCACGATGTGCTCCGGCTTGAAGCCGATCCAGGCCAGCGGCAGCCAGAACACCCACATTCCGGAAATCGGGTAGGTCAGGCTCTGACGGAAGGCGGTCGACAGGTTCAGTGATTCCTGCGAGTGATGCACCACATGCGAGGCCCACATCCAGCGGATGCGATGGCTGGCGCGGTGAAACCAGTAATAAAGGAAATCCTGCAGCACATAGAGCAGGATCACGCTCGCCAGGTTGAACGGAATCTCGAACAGGCGGTGCCGCCAGACGGCGTAGAACAGGCCCAGCAGCAGACTCCAGGCAAACGCATCGCTGGCTTGGTGGGACAATGCCAGCACGGCGTTGTTGAAGCTGTCGCGCCACACGTAGACATTGCGCCCGCGGCGGCGCCACCAGACAAACTCCAGCACGATCGTCGCCAGGAACACCGGCGCCAACAGCAGCAGAAACCATTGTTCGAAATGGACCGTCGCCAACCACTCGCTGAGTGGTTGCGGCAGTCGCGCAGTCAGAAAATCCATCCCCGTTTCTCCTGCGGGCGAGTTCGTGATTGTCCGCCATGTCGGGCACCGGGTCTTGACGCCAAGCCGATTTCGTTTGACAAATCACGTCATGAACGACCTTGCTCCCCACTATCGGGCCCAGGTTTCGCCGCTGTACGCACGCTCGCTGCTGGACTACCTGCGCGAGCACGAGTTCGATCCTGCCAAGCTGTTCGACGCGCGCCAGCTGGCGGCCGTCGAGGACACCGATGCCCGCGCCCGCATGCCGCTGGCCGATTGGGTGCGCATGTTCGAGCGTGCCATCGCCGTCACCGGCGATCCGGATCTGGCCCTGCGCGTGGGCGCGGCGATCAAACCGCGCCACTACGGCTTGCTGGGCTATGTGGCGATGAGCTGCGCCACGCTGTCCGAGGCGATCGATCGCCTGGAACACTACGAGAAGATCGTCGGCGAGGTCAGCGAAACCCGCTTGGTCCTTCGCGGCGAGTCGGCGGAGCTGCATTGGCGCGCGCCGTTCGACGCGCATCCGCCGCCGGTGCTGGCGCAATCCTCGCTGGCCGGCTGGGTCAACTACGCGCGCTGGCTGCTCGGCCGCGAACACCTGTCCTGCGAAGTCCTGTTCGCCGACCCGCCGCCGCCGAATCCACAGGGACATCGCGAAATCCTGCGCTGCGAACCGGTGTTCGGCGCCGCCTTCACCGGGCTGCGCTTTCCGGCCGACTGGCTGCAACTGCCGATCGTGCAGGCCGACGCGGAACTCAATGCGCTGATGGATGCACAGGCGCGCGCACTGCTGTCCGAAATCGCGCACGAACCGGAGCCGCTGCCCGCCCTGCGCCATGTCATCTCACGCGGTCTGGCCGCCGGCCGCACCACACTGCGTGACAATGCGCGGCCCCTGGGCCTGAGCCCACGCACCTTGCAGCGCCGCCTCGATGAACTCGGCATCCGCTATCAAAGCGTGCTGGATGACGTGCGCCGCCGCCACGCCGAGCGCTACCTGACGGACCCGAAGAAGTCCCTGGCGGAGATCGCCTACCTGCTGGGCTATTCCGAGCAAAGCGCGTTCACGCGCGCGTACCGGCGCTGGACCGGAATGGCACCGAGTCGAGCGCGCTGATTTCTCCGGGGCCTGGACTCGCTTTATCTCGCGCAAAGGGAGAAAGCAATACCCCGCAGGATGAATCTCCTGCGGCATGCCCGTTCCCCTGCCCGCCTGTTCGCTTTGAGTCGCTTTTAGCTTCGCGGCTTTGTGCGAGACCAAAAGCTGCCGCCGCGCTCAATCGTCCCCAAGCGCCTTCGGCCAACCGTCATGCAGCAGCCGCGACAGTGCGCGATCGGCGAGCAGGCGCCCTTCGCTCTGGCAACGCGCGCAGTAATTGGCAATTGGCCTCGTTGCTGGCATAGACCGCCCTCGAGCCCAGCAACAGGCGTTTTCCGAAGCGTCCGGTGCGGATCAGTTGGCGACCGGCGAAGGTCTCCGGCTGGGGTTCGACGGTGCGCAGCACGAACGGGCCACCCAGACGCAGGCCCGTCAGACCGGGCTGACGCTGGACCCGCTGGCGGGGTCGAGTTCGACATCCTCACCCACCGGCTCCGGATGGCGATCCGAACCGATGTCGGCCGCTGTTGCGTTCACCGGAGCGGCACGCTTGAGTTTTTCCACCAGATCGAGCCCGAGCACGCTTTGCAGCTTGATCCACAGCGCAGGTCGCGAGCTGCGCAGGCCAGCCAGCTGTTCGGCGGACCAGCTGCGCACATCAACAGCACCGATCGCGTCCACATCCGCCGAGGTGGACTGCCCGGTAAGCAGACTCATTTCGGCGACGAAACTGCCCTGGGGCAGTCGCGCCAGTTCCAGACCCTGGCGTGACACGCGCGCCTGCCCCGATACCAGGAACAGCAGAGCGTGCGGATGCACACCGGCCGGCACCAGCCGCGCGTCGCGAACCTGGTCGGGGCCGCCCATCGCCCAGAAGCGCAGGAATTCGCGTGGCGTCATCGCTGAAAAATGGCGGGCATGGATCGCTTGCAGTTCCGCCGGCAGCGCGGCGGCCTGCCGCTCGCGCAGGATCAACAGCGCCCAGATCGCATTGATGACCACGAAGGCGGCGTTCCAGCACGCCATGCCGACCAGATCCTGGCCCCAGGCATAGGCGCAGATACTGCCCTGCGCCAGAACCAGGATCGAACGCAGCCACAATACGTCGCGCGCCAGCAAGGCGATCAGCATGAATACGTAGCCGAGATGAACCCAGTATTCGCTCACCACATCGCCCCCGGGCGCCGTTGGCAGGAGTCTGTGCGGCCCGTCGCCGCACTCGCGTCGGCTAAGCTAGCACAGCACCGCATCCCTTCGGTGCGGCCGAATGTGACAGCCATCCGTTTACCTGAGCTTTCGGCGCTAAGCTCCGGGTATCCAAGGGAATACCCGGCATACACACAGAAGCTGTGGATAAGTTTGTTAGGAACTTCTGCACGCGGGCCTTCAAGGGCGGAAATCAGGGCATTTTTGGGCTGGCGATCATTTTGTAACCACTCCGACATATTTATTTTAATTCATATACTTGCACGAACTTATCTGACTTTCAGAAGGGCCGCCGCTGATTTATGCACCGCGCACCCCAGCAGCTCGCAGCGCTGTGCATAAACAGCAAGCCCGCCCCGTTTCGGGGCATGCACCGGAAATCCACGTGAATTGAAGAAGCTACGACGCCCAATGAAATATCCCGCGCGCTTGTTGTGCATTTCGGGGCACGATCCCAGCGGCGGCGCCGGCATTCAGGCCGACATCGAAGCCTGCGGCGCGATGGGCGCGCACCCGCTGTCGGTGCTGAGCAGCCTCACCGTGCAGGACAGCGCCGAGGTCTACGCCGTGCAGGCCGTCTCCCTGGACTGGTTGGCGCAACAGATCGAACGCGTCTGCGCCGACTGTCCGCCGCAGGCGATCAAGGTGGGCCTGGTCGGTTCGCCCGAACAGGCCGTACTCATCGCCCGGCTGATTCTCGGGCGGGGCGTACCGGCGGTGGTCGATCCGGTGCTGCGCGCCGGCGGTGGCGGCGTGCTGGCGCAGGACGAAACGGCACAGGCCCTGCGCCGCGAATTGCTGCCGGCCGCGACGCTGATCACCCCGAACGCATCCGAAGCGCGCGCGCTGACCGGCCTGGCCGACGCAGACGCGGCTGGCGCGGCGCTGGTGGCCGACGGCTGCGCCAATGTGCTGGTCACCGGCGGCGACGAAGCCGGCGAGACCGTGATCAACACCTGGCATCGTCGCGACGGCGCGCCGCAGCGTTTCGAATGGCCGCGCGAACCGGTGGGCTTCCACGGTGCCGGCTGCACCCTGGCCTCGGCCATCGCCGCGCGGCTGGCGCAAGGTGATGTGCTGGAGCAGGCGCTAGTGCGCGCGCAGCGCTTCGTACAGGGCGCCCTCGCCGCACGATTGGTCATCGGCAGCGGTCGCGCGATTCCGAACCGTTGGCACGGCGCACGTCGAGGACGTCCGCGCGCCTGATCGGCCAGCAGTCCGTCGGACTCTGGACGATCGACTGCGGCTTCGGCCCATCGCTACGGCCCCCTAGGCCCGACAGACTGCTAGGCTGTGCACCCGTTTCCCGGCATTGCCTCCCATGTCCCTGTCAGGCCTGTACGCAGTCACCTCCGAGGCGGTCTGCGAAGACCCGCAGCGGCTGGTTTCGGCGGTGGCCGCCGCGCTCGCCGGTGGCGCCCGCCTGATCCAGTATCGCGACAAGCGCGCCAGCACCGATCAGCGTGAGGAACGCGCCAAGCGTTTGCGGCGCCTGTGCCACGAGGCCGGCGCCGCGCTGATCATCAATGACGACACCGAGCTGGCCCTGCGCAGCGGCGCCGATGGCGTACACCTGGGCGCCAGCGACGGCGCGATCCGCAATGCGCGCCTGCGCCTAGGCCCACGCGCAATCATCGGTCGCAGTTGCTCGGGCAGTCTGGAGCGCGCCCAGGCGGCGGCCGCCGAAGGCGCCAGCTATGTGGCGTTCGGCCGCTTCTTTGCATCCAGGACCAAACCGGACGCACCGCCCGCATCGCTGGAACTGCTGGACGCCGCCCGCGCCGCACTGGCGCTGCCGATCTGTGTCATCGGCGGCCTCACGGCCGATAATGCCGGCCCGCTGCGCGCACGCGGCGCCGATCTGATCGCGGCAGTCGACGGCGTGTTCGCGGCGCCTGACATCGAGGCCGCCGCGCGCGCTTATCTGAAACTCTTCAAGGATCCGACATGAGCCAGTCCGAAATCCTGTTCGAGCGCGCCCAGAAGACCACGCCGGGCGGCGTCAATTCCCCGGTGCGGGCGTTCAAGTCCGTGGGCGGCACGCCGCGCTTTATCGAGCGGGCGCACGGCGCCTATGTGGTCGACGCCGACGGCCGCGAGTACATCGACTACATCGGCTCCTGGGGGCCGATGATCCTCGGCCACGGCGATCCGGACGTGGTGGCGGCTATCCGCGACCAAGCCGAGACCGGCGTCAGCTTCGGCGCCCCGACCGAACTCGAAATCGAAATGGCGGAGCTGCTGTGCCAGCGCGTGCCGTCGATGGAGCAGGTGCGGATGTGCAGTTCCGGCACCGAGGCCACGATGTCCGCGATCCGCCTGGCGCGCGGCTACACCGGCCGCGACGGCATCATCAAGTTCGAAGGCTGCTACCACGGACACGGCGACAGCCTGCTGGTGAAGGCCGGCTCGGGCGCGCTGACTTTCGGCGTACCGAGTTCGCCGGGCGTACCGGCGGAGTTCGTACGCCACACCCATACCGCCGACTACAACGACCTTGCCAGTGTGGAGGCCCTGTTCCAGGCGCAGCCGGACGCAATCGCCTGCGTGATCGTCGAGCCGATTGCCGGCAACATGAACATGGTGCTGCCGGCGCCGGGATTCCTGCAAGGCCTGATGGACCTGTGCGAACGCCACGGCGCCCTGCTGATCCTCGACGAGGTGATGACCGGCTTTCGCGTGCATCCGGGTGGCGCGCAGGGTCTGTATGGCCTGCGGCCACACCTGACCACGCTCGGCAAGATTCTCGGCGGCGGCCTGCCGGTCGGCGCCTTCGGTGGCCGCCGCGACATCATGCAGAAGCTGGCGCCGGTCGGGCCGGTTTATCAGGCCGGCACCCTGTCCGGCAATCCGCTGGCGATGGCGGCCGGCCTGGCCAGCTTGCGCAAGCTCGACGACCCGGCGCTGTACGCGCGGCTCGACGACTACACCGAACGGCTCATCACCGGCCTGCGCGGCGCCGCACGCGCCGCCGGCGTGCCGTTCTCCGCACAGCACCTGGGTTCGATGTTCGGACTGTATTTCGCGGAGACGATTCCGACCGACTTCAAGGCGGTGACGGCCTGCGACCTGACGGCGTTCAACCGCTTCTTCCACGCGATGCTGGAGGCCGGCGTGTCGCTGGCGCCCTCGGCCTACGAAGCCGGTTTCGTCTCCGCCGTACATGGTGACGCCGAACTGCGCGCGACCCTCGCCGCGGCCTCGGCCGCCTTCCACAAACTGGCCTAGACCGGCCTTGTTCGACTGGGTTCAGCCACTGCTGGACTGGGTCGCGCAGCACCCGTCGTGGGCGCTGCTGATCATCGTCGCGGTGTCGTTCGCCGACGCCCTGTTCCTGCTTGGCTTCCTGTTTCCGAGCCCGGTGATCCTGTTCGGCGCGGGCGCGCTGATCGCGCTCAATGCCCTGGATCTGTGGCCGGCGCTGGTTTGCGCGGCGATCGGCGCGATGCTCGGCGATCTGCTGAACTTCGCCATCGGCGCGCGTTACGGAAAGCGCATCCTGAGCACGAATTTTGCCGAGCGGTATCGCGAGTCGATCGGCTCGACGCGCCGCCTTTTCTACCGTCACGGCGCCAAGGGCATCATCCTGGGCCGTCTGATCGGGCTGATCCGTCCGCTGGTACCGGCCGTAGCCGCGGCCTCCGGTATGCGTCTGCTGACGTTCATGCTGTGGGATGTCGTGGCCTGCTTCGTCTGGGCCATCGCCTTCACGTTTCCGGGCATCGCCGTCGGCGCCTCGCTGCATCTGGCGGCGGAGATCGCGACGCGCTTCGCGCTGCTGCTGGCGTTCGCCTTCGCGCTGGTGTGGATGCTGCTGTTCCTGACGCGGATCGTGGCGCGATACGCACAGCACCATGCCGAAGTCTGGGTGGTGTGGCTGCTGCGCTGGAGCGGCCGGCACCGCCGCCTCGGCCGCCTCGGTGCCTGGCTGGCCGATCCCGACCAGCCTGAAACGCCGGCACTGCTGATCCTGGCCGGGCTGTTCCTGATCGCCGGCTGGCTCGGTCTCGGACTGATCTGGCTGCTGCTGCGCGGCCACCCGCAGCCGATCGACGCGATCGTCTACCAGACGCTGTCGGACCTGCATGCGCCCTGGGGCCGCATCGCCGCCTCGTGGATCACGGTGCTGGGCGATGTGCCGGTGATGCTGGTCTGCGCCGCCGCCGCCTTTCTGGCGCTGCTGTGGCTGCGCCAGGGTCGCGCCGCCGCCCATCTGGCGGCCGGCGTGGCCTTCGGTGCGGTGATCGCGCTTGGCCTCTACGCCGGCGTACAGATCGCCGAACCGGCGCAGTTCTATGGGGAAGGCGCCGCGCACAGTCGCTTTCTCGGCAGCGATCTGATCCTGACCACGGTGGTCTACGGCCTGATTCCGGTGCTGCTGTCGGTCGGCCGCAGCGACCGCACCCGCACGCGCTACTACGGTATCGCGGTGACGATGGTCGGCCTGATCACGGCCAGCCAGCTGTATCTCGGCCTGCAATGGTTCTCGACGGCGGCGTTCGCGGTGGCGATCGGCCTGCTGTGGACGCTGGTGCTGGCGGTGGGGTATCGCCGCCACAACGCGCGCCGGGTGCCGGGGCGGCGCTTCTTCATGCCGGTGTTCGTGAGCTTCGTGGTGGCGGTGGTACTGTTCGCGCCGCTGCGCGCGCATGCGCCAGGTCTGCCGGGCCTGCCGCAGCAGCAGATGAGCGCCCAGCACTGGTTGCGCGGCGGCTTCGGCGAACTGCCGGCCTACCGCGGCGACATCGCCAACCATCACAGCCAGCCGCTGAACCTGCAATGGCGAGGCCAGCTTGGCGACATCCGCAGCGCCCTGCTGGCCGCAGACTGGCGTGAACCGGTGCATCTGACGCCGGTCACCGCGTTGCGCATGCTGGCTTCGGAAACGCTGCTGTCGGATTTGCCGGTGCTGCCGCAGATTCACAACGGCCGTCACCCCGATCTGGTACTGACACGCGTCCGCGAGCACGATCCGCAGCAGACGCCGCGCGAAGCGGTGCTGCGCCTGTGGGCCAGCGGCTGGAGCGCGGATGGCCTGCCGCTGTGGGTCGGCGGCGTGACCACGCAATCGGCCGCGACACTCGTCTATCTGCTGCAAGTCCCGGTAACCTTGCAGAACCACGACTTGCCGCTGCTGGCCCTGCAGGCGCCGCCGGGCTTCGCCGAAACCCTGGTGGTCCATCCCGCCTACGAACGCGATCCGGGACGCTGGAGCGGCACGGTGCGTCTGCTGTACCCGGCTCCGCAGACAGATGGGGACGACGAAAATGATACGAATTGACTCGGAACGACCCGAAAATGACTTCAAATGAGTGATTCCAGCGTCATCTCGAAAATGCGCGCACGCCTCAACCGCGGCGACTCCTGGCTGAGCTACGACCTCGGCCGTATGTTCACCAGCGACAAGCTCGACGCCGACGCCATCGAAGAAATCGAAACGCGCCTGCTCACCGCGGACGCGGGCGTCGAGGCCACCACCTGGCTGTGCGAACGGCTATCGGCGGACATCGGTGCCAGCCGCATCCGCAACGAGGCGCAGCTGCGCGCGCGGCTCAAGTCGCTGATCGTGGAATGGCTGGCGCCGGTCTCGCAGCCGCTGGAAATTCCGGAATTCATCAAGCCGTACATCCTGTTCGTGGCCGGCGTGAACGGCGTCGGCAAGACCACCACGATCGGCAAGCTGGCACGGCACTACAAGAACCAGGGACAGTCCGTGGTGCTGGCGGCCGGAGACACCTTTCGCGCCGCCGCCACGCAGCAGCTCAAGTCCTGGGCCGACCGCGTCGAGGTGCCGATCGTCGCCCAGGGTGAGGGTGCGGATGCCGCCTCGGTGATCTATGACGCGGTGGAAGCGGCCAAACGGCGCGGATCGGATCTGGTGATCGTCGACACCGCCGGGCGTCTGCACACGCAGGGCCATCTGATGGACGAACTGCGCAAGATCAAGCGCGTGGTGCAGAAGCACGACCCCTACGCGCCGCACGAGGTCATGCTGGTGGTGGACGCCACCACCGGCGGCAACGCGCTGGTGCAGGCGGTGCAGTTCCACGAGGCGATCGGTCTGACCGG
Source organism: Banduia mediterranea (assembly GCF_031846245.1). Classification (NCBI taxonomy): domain Bacteria; kingdom Pseudomonadati; phylum Pseudomonadota; class Gammaproteobacteria; order Nevskiales; family Algiphilaceae; genus Banduia; species Banduia mediterranea. The sequence continues at coordinate 49,797 of NZ_JAVRIC010000013.1, forward strand.
CCTGACGCTGACCAAGCTCGATGGCACCGCCAAGGGCGGTATCGTGCTGGCGATCGCCAAGCGCCTGTCGGTGCCGATCCGCTTCATCGGAATCGGCGAAGGCGTGGACGATCTGGTGCCGTTCGACGCCGAGGCTTTCGCCGAGGCGCTGGTCGGCGACACCGACTGAGCCGCCCGCGACACTTTGGCAAAGGACGCCCGCGCGTGGACCCGATCATCGAATTCAAGGACGTCAGCCATCGTTACCAGAATGGCCAGGACGTGCTCTCGCGGCTGTCGTTCTCGCTGGCCCACGGCGAGATGGCGTTCCTGACCGGCGCCTCCGGCGCCGGCAAGTCCACCCTGCTCAAGGCGGTCGCGGCGATGCTGCGCCCGAGCAGCGGACAGGTGATCGTCGGCGGCGCCGATCTCGCGACGATACGCGGCGGCCGCATCGCCACCCACCGCCAGCGCATCGGCATCATCTTCCAGAATTTCAACCTGCTCCACGACCGCACCGTGTTCGACAACGTGGGTCTGCCACTGGTGATCCGCGGCTGGCGCCATCAGGACATCGCGCGGCGCGTGCGCGCGGCCCTGGATGCAGTGGAACTGCTCGGCAAGGAGCGCGTCTATCCGCTGACCCTGTCCGGCGGCGAACAGCAGCGCGTCGGCATCGCCCGCGCCATCGTCGCCAAGCCCGATCTGCTGCTGGCCGACGAACCGACCGGCAACCTGGACCCGGAAATGGCGCAGGACATCATGGGCATCTTCCGGCGCTTCAACGAGGTCGGCGTCTCGGTGCTGGTGGCGACGCACGCCATCGACCTGATCCGGCAGCTGCCGTACCGGCTGATTCACCTGGAGCACGGGCGATTGTCCGAACAAGGTCCCGTGTCGCATGGAGACCTGCATGTCTCGCCGTAAGCGCAAGCCGGCACCGCCGCGCGACGGCTCCGAATCACGCATGCCGCTGCTGTCGCGGCTGGCGCACGGCCACGCCCAGGTGCTGGTGTTCACGCTGGGGCAGTTGTCGATCAAACCGCTGGGCACCTTCCTGACGGCCTTGGTGATCGGCATCACGCTGGCGATGCCGGCCGGCCTGCATCTACTGGTCAAGAACCTCGGCACGCTCAGCCACAGCTGGGAACGCAGTCTGCAGGCCTCCTTGTTTCTCAGGGAGGACGTCGACGATGCACAGGCACAGGCCCTGAGCCAGAAACTGCGCACGCGGCCCGGTATCGATCAGGTGCGCTACATCTCGCGCGACGAGGCGATGGCACAGTTCCGCGAGCATTCCGGTTTCGGCGAAGCGCTGGACATCCTGGAGACCAATCCGCTGCCGGCCGTGATCGTGGTGTTTCCGGATCCGAAACAGACGCCGACGACCATCGAACTGCTGGTGGACAGTCTCGCCAAGCTGCCGGAGGTCGACCAGGCCACGCTCGACCAGCAATGGCTGCAGCGGCTCTACGCGATCCTGGAGATCGTACGCCGCGGCGTGCTGCTGCTGGCGGCCCTGCTGGCCGCCGCCGTGGTGGTCGTGGTCGGCAACACCATCCGCCTGGACATCGAGAACCGGCGCGACGAGATCGTGGTGATGAAGCTGGTCGGCGCGCCCGACGGATTCATTCGCCGGCCGTTCCTCTATACCGGCTTCTGGTACGGGCTGAGCGGCGGCCTGATCGCGCTGATCCTGATCAGTGCTGCGCTGATCGCCGTAGCCGACCCGGCGGCGCGGCTATCCGGGCTGTACGATAGCGACTATCGGGTCGCCGGCCTGTCCTTCCTCGGCCTGCTGTCAGTGCTGGGCGGCGGTATCGCCCTGGGTTGGCTGGGTGCGTTCTGGACCGTGAGCCGGCATCTGTCGAAAATCGAGCCGACCTGAACACGGACCTGTGGACCTGTGGATTCGATCGGCCGGAACTTTTGCCGCCCTTAGCAGTCCGAACCATCGAGTGCTAACATTGCCCTGGGCGCTCACGGGAGTGCGAAATCGATGACTCAAGCAAACACGCAATTGGCTCTTAAACAGAACCTGCTGGTACCGCTGACCGGCAGCCTCGACGCCTATATCGGCGCCGTCAATCAGATTCCGGTCCTGGCGGCGCAGGACGAAACGCGTCTGGCCCGCGAGCTGCGCGACGAGGAAAACCTCGACGCCGCGCAGACCCTGATCATGGCGAACCTGCGTCACGTCGTGCACATCGCGCGCGGCTACCTCGGTTACGGCCTGCAGTTCGCCGATCTGATCCAGGAAGGCAATATCGGCCTGATGAAGGCGGTCAAGCGCTACGATCCGGAAGTCGGCGTGCGTCTGATCAGCTTCGCGGTGCACTGGATCAAGGCCGAGATTCACGAATTCATCCTCAAGAACTGGCGCATCGTCAAGGTCGCCACGACCAAGGCGCAACGCAAGCTGTTCTTCAACCTGCGCCGCGCCAAGACCCGTCTGGGCTGGATGAACAAGGCCGAGGTGGAGGCCGTGGCGCAGGATCTCAACGTCAAGCCCGAGGAAGTGCTGGCGATGGAATCGCGCCTCTCCGGCGCCGACGTCTCGTTCAGCGCAACGCCGGCGGATGGCGAGGAGTCCTACGTACCCGAGGACTGGCTGGCCGATGACCGCGACCCCTTCGACGCGATCGCCAATGCCGAGTGGCAGGACGATCAGGAAGACCGGTTGCGCGATGCGCTGGGCGGTCTGGACGAGCGCTCACGCGACATCCTCTACAGCCGCTGGCTCAACGACGAGCACAAGACCGGCCTGCAGGAACTCGCCGACAAGTACGGGGTTTCCGCAGAGCGGATTCGCCAGATCGAATCGGCCTCCATGAAGAAGCTGCGCAAGGCGATCGAAAAGCACTGAGCGACGCTGATCGTTCTTGACTAGCCCGGCCAACCGCCGGGCTTTTTTGTAGCGGCCCCGCGATGACTTCCGCGCCGGCGACCTCAGGCCAGCAAACCGCCGATCAGCGCACCCAGCAGCAGCATGCCGCTGCCGGCGACGAAGATCACGCTGGTGCTGGCACCCGCCAGCAGGCCAACAATCGGCAGGCCGATCAGGCTGATGCCGAAGAACAGCGCGGCGCCGACCAGCAGGCTTGGCAGAATCGCCGCGGCAAGGCCGCGCAGCACGCTGCCGGCAACCTTGCCGCCGACGATACCGGCGATCAGCGAGCCGATGCCCGGCAGCCAGAACAGCAGTACGCTCAAGATCAACATCAACAGCGCGCCGAGCACGACGCTGCCGCGGTCCCGATTCAGGGTGGCGTCCATCATGGTTTCTCCTGTGGTCCGGTCGGCGCCGACGGCGCCGCCGAAAAAGTGATTTGTCCGCGCGCCCGCGCCAGCACGCGCTGGCCCCAGTGAGCGAGATCCTCCAGGTTCAGGTAGATCGTCGGCAGCATGAACAGGCTGACGATCGTGGCAAAGCCGAGGCCGCCGACCACGGCGCGCGCCATCGGGTAATAGGCCGGGCCGTCGCCGGCCACGGCGGTGTCCGAAACCGCGAGCGGCACCATGCCGAGTATCGTGGTGCCGGCGGTCATCAGAATCGGCCGCAGACGGTCGCGCGAGCCCTGGATCAGGGCGTCCTCGCGCGAGTAGCCCTGGGCGCGCAACTGATTCACGTAATCCACCAGCACGATGCCGTTGTTGACCACGACGCCCATCAGCACCAGAAGCCCGATCATGGCCATGAACGAGAAGCTGGTGCCGGTGAACATGAAGAACCAGTACACGCCGACGTACGAGAACAGAATGCAGCTGATGATCGCGGAGGGCACCAGCACCGATTCGAACAGCGCCGCCATCACCAGATAGATGCAGATGATGGCGAGCAGCATGTTCACCATCATGGTCTGCTGGTCGCGCGCCTCGTCGTCGAAAGCCTGGCCATGGCCCCAGCTGTAGCCGGCGGGAAAGCTCAGCTTGGACAAGGTGTTGTCGACCAGGGCACGCGCGTCGTCGGCGGTCACGCCTTCGGCCGTGCCGAAATTGATGGTCATCGCGGTGCGGCGGTCGCTGCGCTTGATCGTGGCCGGCACGTCACCGATCGACAGGTCCGCAACCGTCGACAGCGCGATGCGATTGCCGTCGGGCGTGATGATCGGCAGCAGCATCAGCGCATCGAGATTGGTGCGATCGCGGCGCCGGAATTCCAGCAGCATGTCGACCTCACCACTCGCGGAACGGTACGGCCGCAGCTCGGTGCCACGCATCGCACCGGCCACGACTTCCGCGACCTGCTGGCTCGACAGTCCGTTCTGATGGGCGCGTTCGCGGTCGACCTTGACGCGCACTTCCCAGGATTGGGGACCGGCGTCGAGGCGTACATCCCTGAGCTGCGGCACGCCACGCAGGATGCCGGTCACGTTCTCGGCAACCTCATGCAGACCCTCGCTGGATTCACCGAACACCTGCACGCCCAGCGCACCACTGCTGCCCGAACGCTGTTCCTCGAACGTGGGCCGTCCGATCGCGATCTCCGGCATTTCTTCGCGGATTTCGTCCTTGATCTGCTGTCCGGTCTTGCTGCGCTGATCCTCGTCCTGCAGCAGATAGACCACGGTCTGGGCCTGGTCCTGTGCGTAGTAGCTGTAGACCGATTCGATCTCGAAGCGCTGCTTGTTCGCATACAGGAAAGCCTCGATGCGATTGACCGATTCCTCGATTTTCGAAAGCGCGTAGACGTTGTCGATGTTGTAGTCCATCTCGAAGCGGCTCGAACTTTCGTTCGGGAACATGTCCATCTTGGTCACGGCTGCCGGAATCGCCACGCTGAACACCGTGAGCAGGATGAACAGGCTGGTCCAGCCGCGATGGCGCAGCGTCCAGGCCAGCCAGTGGGCGAAGTGTCGCGCCAGCCAGTCGACGGCGCGGCTGCCCTGGTTGGGGGTCACCGGAATCTTTGTGGTCAGCAACGGGATCAGGGTCACCGAGACCATCAAGGAGGCCGCCAGCGATACGCAGATCGTGACCGCGATATGCGACAGGAAGATCGTCAGCTGGGTTTGCTGGCCGACGATGTTCGGCAGAAACACGATCGCGGACGTGAGCGTGCCCAGCGCCACGGCCAGGCCCACGGTTTTGACACCCGCCAGGGTGGCACCGCGAACATCGCCCGGCGACTGCGCACGCTGCAGGAAGATCGATTCACTGACGACCACGGAGTTGTCGACCAGCATGCCCACCGACAGCATCAGCCCCATCAGCGTGAGGATGTTGAGCGTGAAGCCGGTGAAGTACATCACCGCCAGCGTGATCAACAGCGACAGCGGCACCGCCAGCGTCACCACCAGGGTCATCAGCGCATTGCGCAGGAACAGGTACAGCACCACGAACGACAGCAGTGCGCCGATCAGGCCGGCATTGATCAGGTCCGCCAGCGACTGTTTGACCTCCTTGGCCTGATCGGTGAACTCGATCAGGCTGATGCCACGCATCTCCGGCAGCTGCTTGATCGCCTCGATCTCGTCCCTGACGCGCTCCGAGACAGCCACGAGATTGGAGCCGGTCTCCTTGGCCACGTTCAGACCGATTGCCTGACGGCGATTGAGGTGGCGGGCCTCCAGCAGGTCCGGCTTGGCGTAGACCACGTCGGCGACGTCGCCGAGGCGTAGCCCGTTCGGCGCGATGACCACATTGCGAATCGCATCCAGCGAATCGAAGCGTCCTTCCGGTTTCACGTAATAGCGCTTGCCAGCCTCGACCAGATCGCCGGCCGTCAGCGAGAAATTGGCGCGCTGCAAAGAGGTGGACAGGCTCGTCAGGTCCACACCGAATGCCGCGACTCGCTCGGCCGACAGCTCCACTCGAACCTCCTGAGCCTGCACGCCGTAAAGGTCCACGCGCGACACGCCTTCGATGCGCTCGATGCGGCGCTTGAGGTTGCGCTCCAGCATTTCATAGGAGTTCGAAAGATCGCGCTCCGCCGAAATACGCAGCACCAGCATCGGCTGATCGGCACCGGAAAACTTGAAGATCTGGATGCGGTCGACATCGCGCGGCATGTCGTCGCGCAGCGCGTCGATCTTGTCGCGTGCTTCCACGCTCTTGGCCGCGAGGTCCGCGCCCCAGTCGAAGAACACATTGACCTGGGTGCCGTCGTCGCGCGATTCGGATTCCATCTTGCGCACGCCGGGCAAGGTACCCAGCGCCTCTTCCACCGGGCGCGTGATGCGGCGCTCCACATCCTCGGGCGTGGAGTTGCGGTACGGCACGAACACGAAGATCGCCGGGAATTCGATGTCCGGAATCGACTCCAGCGGCAGCTTCTGGCTGCCGATGACACCGAGCAGGCTCATGCACACGAAGACCATCGCGATGGTGATCGGGCGGGTCAGGGACAGACTGGTGGGATTCATGGAAGGCGCCGCTCGAAATCCCGCGCGACAATGGTGCTCGAAATCCCCACAGATCGCCCGAGACAAAAGCCCCCCTCTTCCTCCGGGACAGGGGCCGGGGCTGAGGGCGCCACGTCCGGTGAAAGCTCGAGGTACGAATCAGCGCAGCGCGCCCTCACCCCGGCCCTCTCCCGGAGGAAGAGGGAGAAAAGCCTTTGCTCGTTGCTGCCCGGGCCACATGGCGCGGCCGAATTCTTCGCCGGCGCCGTCATCACTCCGCACGCTCCCGCTCGAACAGCGTGTACAGCACCGGAATCACGAACAGCGTCAGCAGCGTCGCGACCAGCAGGCCGCCGACCACCACGATCGCCATCGGCCGACTGACTTCCGAGCCTTCACCGCCGGACAGCGCGACCGGCAGCAGGCCCAGCACCGTGGTCAGCGTGGTCATCAGGATCGGACGCAGGCGCGCCGGACCGGCTTCGAGCACGGCCTCGAACTTGTTGCGGCCTTCTTTGCGCAGACGGTTGATCAGATCGATCAACACGATGCCATTGTTCACCACGATGCCGGCGAGCACGATCATGCCGATCATCGCGATCACGTTGATGACCTGGCCGGCGATGGCCAGCGAGGCGATCGCGCCGATGGCCGCCAGCGGGATCGTGAACAGGATCACGAACGGCTGCTTCAGCGACTCGAACTGCGAGGCCATGACCAGATAGACCAGGAATACCGCGAGCAACAATGCGAAGCGCAGCGATTCGAACGAGACCTTCATCTCCTCGCTCTGGCCGGCCACCAGTGCGCTGACGCCGCGCGGCATCGGCGTGCTGTCGATGATGCGTTGCAGGTCGATCACGGCGTCGCCGAGATCGCCGTGGGCGATATCGGCCGACAGAATGACGACACGCTGCTGGTCGTAGCGACGGATTTCGGACGGCCCGCTCTTGAGCTGCACGTCGGCCACCGCGGACAGCGGCAGCGGGCGCTCGGATGCGGGATTGACGATCAGATCGCGCACCGCGGCGATGCTGTTGCGGTCCTGCTCACGGCCACGCACCAGCACGTCGATCTCGCGATCGGCCAGGCGGTAGCGCGTGGCGATTTCGCCCTGCACCGAGCCCACCACGCGATCGGCCAGATCGGCGGTATCCAGACCCAGCCGCGCCGCGCGTTCCTGGTCGAACAGGATCTGGATCTCGGGGTGGCCGGGCTGCAGCGTGGTCTCGACCTCGATGTAGCGATCGGAGGCGAGCATGCGGCTGCGCAGGGATTCGGAGGCGATGGCGATGCTGTCGAGGTCATAGCCGCTGACCTCGATCTCCAGCGGCGTCTTGAGCGTGAACAGGGTCGGTCGCGTGAATCGGTAGCTCATGCCGGCCTGACCGGCCAAGCGCGGCCGCAGGTCTTCGATCAGTGCCGGTTCGTCGGCGAAGGCCTCGGGTTTGAGCACCAGGTTGAGCACGCCGAAATTCTCACCGCCGGATTCGGCGTTGGCGTCGAGCCGGTTGCCGGTGCCGGCGACCGAATAGTTGGCGGCCAGGCGCGGATCGCCGATCAGCGAGCGCGACATTTCGCGCACCAGCCGGTCCGTGGATTCCAGCGGCGTGCCGGGCGCCAGCGTCAGTTCGGCCTGTAGCTCGCCCTGATTGAATGGCGGGATCAGCTCCACGCCCAGACGCGTGCCGGTATAGACCGCGAGGCCGAACAGCGCCAGTGCCAGCACGACGACCGCCGCCCGGCGGCGCAAGGCCCAGGCCAGTGCGGCGGTGTAGCGAGCCTGCAAGGATAAGAAGCCTCGCTGCCAGAATTTCGCCGCCGGTTGCATCGCCAGGGAGAATACGAAGCCGATCAGTCGAAACAGATTGACGAGCGGCCACAGCAGCAAGGAAGGAACCGTTTCAAGCAGGGCCCAGCGAGTGCGGCTGAGACCATTGCGGGCGCGGCCACGGTCACGCACCACCGGGCTCGCGGGGACCGGCGGCTGGGTCCGCGCACCGCGCGAGGCCAGCATCGGGATCAGCGTCATCGCCACCAGCAGCGAGACCACCAGCGCACCTGTGACGACCAGCGCCTGATCCGAGAACAGCTGGCCGGCGATGCCTTCGACGAACACCATCGGAAAGAACACCGCGATCGTGGTCAGCGTGGAGGCGGTGACGGCGCCGGCCATTTCGCGCGCGCCGGTTTCCGCCGCTTCGATCGGCGCGATGCCCTGCTCGCGTTTGCTGGCGATGTTCTCCAGCACCACGATGGCGTTGTCGACCAGCATGCCGATCGCCAGCGCGATGCCGCCCAGGGACATGATGTTCAGCGACAGGCCATTGCCGTACATCAGCATGAAGGTGGCGATCACCGAGACCGGGATCGCGATCGAAACGATGGCCGTGGTCCAGGCATCGCGCAGGAACAGGTACAGCACGAAGATCGCGAGGATGCCGCCGAGCAAGGCCGCGTTGGCGACGCCGTCGATCGACTGTTTGATGAAGATCGACTGGTCGTAAAGCGTCTTGAGTTCCAGGTTTTCGGGCAGCGACTTGCGCAGCACCTCGAGCCGGCCAAGCGCGCGCTCGGCGATATCCACGGTGTTGCCGTCGCCTTCCTTGTAGAGCGCGATCTCCACGGCTTCCTCGCCATCGATGCGGATGATCGCCTCGCGTTCCTTGTAGCCGTTGCGAACCTCGGCCACGTCTTTGACATAGACCGGGCGGTCGGCGCGCGCGGACAGGATGATGTCGCGGATTTCGTCGAGGTTCTGGAACTGGTTGAGCGTGCGCACCAGATAGCTGGCGGTGCCCTGGTCGATGCGGCCACCGGAGATGTTGGCGTTCTCCGCCGACAGGCGCGCGCCGATCTCCTGCAGCGACAGGTTCAGGCTGGCCATCTTGCGCAGGTCCACCAGCACCTGCACCTCGTCTTCCAGGCCGCCGCTGATCTTGACCGCGGCAACGCCGTCCACCCCTTCCATCGGCTTCTGGATCAGGTCTTCGGCGACGCGGCGCAGACGCTTGAGCCGCGATTCGTTCGGCGGGCGCGCCACGCCATCCTCGGCCGGCCTGAACGCCAGGCCGACGCGCACGATCGGGTCTTCGCTGGGATCGAAGCGCAGCACCACCGGGCGTTTGGCGTCGTCCGGCAGCTCCAGCGTGTCGAGTTTCTCGCGCACGTCCAGAACCGCGTAGTCCATCTGCGTGCCCCAGTTGAACTCCAGGGTCACGTCGCTCTGGCCGGGCCGCGACACCGAGCGCACCTGACGCACGCCGCGAATGATGCCCACGGCCTCTTCGATCGGTTTGGACAGCAGGGTCTCGACTTCGGTCGGTGCCGCGCCCGGCAGTTCGGTGCGCACGGTCAGCGTCGGATAGTTCAGGTCCGGCAGCAGCGTCACCGCGAGGCGCGACAGCGACACCAGACCGAACAGCAGCACAGCAAGCGCCATCATGCTGATCGCGACCGGCCGCCGCGTCGACAGCTGGATCAGGTTCATCGTCGTGGAATCCCGATCAGGACTTGCGCGGCGCGTCGCTCTGCGCGACTGCGGGATCGGCCTGGCTCGAATCCTCGCCCGGTTTCTCCGAAGACTCCTCGACCGTCGCCGCCGGCTTGAGGTTGACCACGCTGATGCTCACATCGTCCTTGAGATTGCTTTGCCCGGTTACCACCACCTGATCGCCGGAATCCAGTCCCTCCAGCACTTCGTAGTAATCAGCGTCGGCATAGCCCAGCGTCACTTCGCGGCGCCGTGCCTTGCCGTCCGCAACCACGAATACCGACTGCGTACCATCCTCGTCCAGCACCGCATCCTTGGGCAGCAGCGTGGCCTGATCATGGCGGTCATAGCGGATTTCGATACGGCCGAACATGCCGGGCTTGAGCTTGCTCTGCCCCGGCCTCATCGCGACCGTCACCTCGACGGTGCCGGTACCCGGATCCACCACGGGATTGATGCGCTGGATGTGCCCTTCGAAGGACTCGTTCGGCCAGGCGTCGACGCGCAGCACCGCCGGTTGACCGGCGGCCAGCTTGTAGATGTCGCGCTCCGGAACGAAGACGTCGGCCTCCAGCGTGTCGAGCTGGGTCACGGTGAACGCGACCTCGTTGGCTTGCAGGGTATTGCCGATCTTGATCAGGCGCGACGACACCACGCCGTCGATCGGCGCCTTGATTTCGGATTCGCGCAGCGACAGGCGCGCCAGATCGTAGGCTGCGGTGGCAGCGTCGAGCTGGAACTTGGTCTGTTCGTAGGCTTCGCGTGAAATCAGATTGCGCTGGTAGACCGAATGATTGCGGTTGAAATCGCTTTTGAGCCGATCCATTTCAGCGCGGGCGCGCTCGGCCTCCAGTCGCAGACGATCGGTTTCCAGGCGCGCCAGTACCTGACCCGCGCTGACCGCATCGCCTTCCTCGACCAGCACCTGTTCGACGATCCCACTGGCCTTGGCCACCACATCGGCCTGCTCGCGCGCGGTCAGCGTAGTGGTGCCACGGTAGGCGGCATCGATGGAACCGCGCGTGACCGCCGCGGTTTCGACCGGGATGACGACCTCTTCTTCGGCTTCTTCCTCGGGTCCGCCCTTGTGACAGGCGCCGAGACAGACCGATGCGGCTGCAAGCAGGCCGATGAACAACAGACGATGATTCATTGTGTGGTGACTTGTTCCGTGACGATGCGCGGATGCTGATTGGAAACCGACCCGCTGGCGACCCCCCGCTCGCGCCAGCCCGGCCCGGCGGCGGCCTAATTAGATGGTTTGCGAACCGATACGGTCGCGCTTCGCGCTTGCGTCGGTGTCGGAGTGCCGGTATTGCGCAGTATCCAGCACCCAGGTCGGTAACGGCGCCGGCCCCAACTGGCGGACCTGCGTCCGGATATCGCGCTTGATCGAAAGCAGCGCCTGATTTCCCTGCGCAGCGATGAGCGCACCGACTCCGGTCTCGCGCGGGCCCTCGGCGGCGGCGAAACCCGCGTTCAGCAGGGCAGTGCCGCCGATGATGACGGCGACAAAGCTCGCTTTGATGTTCGACATTGCAATTCTCCCGATGATCCCTGTGTCGCTCGAACTTCTCGGTGGCGACTGGTGAGCTAGGTCCAAGAGCTGTGCCAGATCGAAGTTTCAACAATAACGTATTGAATATATTAATGTTTCTGGATTTCCGTCGTGATCAGGTCCTGTTTCGAGTTGATTGATTGGCTAAGGTTTGGTGAAACACGCGAAGCTGATCGCGGTTTTCGCCAGTTCAGGCAAAATCGAATCGAATCTATGACTCGGGAGTCCCCCGAAAACTTGGAAAATGGCCGGCCGTTGATGCCCGCAGCGCTTCGGCTTGAGCGCGGCCTGGGTTAGCATGCGCGGACGTTTCGAACATTCAGGATTGAGATATGCAAATTGCCGAGCGCTGCGTTGCCCACTTCCATTACACCTTGACCAATGAAGCCGGCGAGCAGCTCGACACATCTCGCGGCAGCGAGCCCATGGCCTATCTGCACGGACGGGGCAACATCATTCCGGGCCTGGAAAAGGCGATGGATGGCAAGAAGGTCGGTGACGCTTTCAAAGTGACGATCGAGCCGGGTGAAGCCTATGGCGAACGCGTCGAGCAGCTGATCCAGGTGGTACCGCGCTCCGCCTTCGGCGGCGTGCCCGAACTGCAACCCGGCATGCGCTTTCAGGCCGAGACCCAGCAGGGTCCGGTGCCGGTGGTGGTCACCGATGTCGGCGACGAGGAAGTGACGGTCGACGGCAACCATCCACTCGCCGGGCAGACGCTGAACTTCGATGTGGAGGTCACCGAGGTTCGTGAAGCCTCCGCCGAGGAAGTCATGCACGGTCACGTACATGGTGCAGGCGGTCACGAACACTGAGTCGGCGCTGACAGGCGCGGTCGCGGGATGAACGCATCAGGGTGGCGGCAGGCATGGGTCGGCTGCCTGTTGCTTGGACTGGCGGCCTGCCGCACAGCCTTGCCGCCCCCCGAGCCGCTGCCGCCGCCCGTGCCCATGACGACCGAGCAGGCACGCGCGGCAGGGCTCGACCCGCTGATCGCGCACCTCGTCACGAGTGCGCATCGCACGCCGGCGTTTCGCCAGCGTGATACCGGCCGGCACCCGGCGCAGACGCTGACGTTCTTCGGCATCGATCCGCACGACACCATTGTGGAAATCTGGCCGGGTGGCGGCTGGTATACCGAACTGCTGGCACCGTTCGTACGCGACTGGGGGCAGTACTACGCAGCGCTGCCGCCGGTAGAGGATCCATCCGGCGACGGCTTCTTTGCGAGCCAGCGACGCCAATTTCTGGGCAAGCTCAATTCGCGTCCCGACCTGTATGGCCAAGTCCGGATCGCGGAGGCCGGGCGAGGCGTCAGCGAGATCGTACCGGCGGACACCGCCGACTACGTGTTGAGTTTCCGCAATGTGCACAACTGGATGGTCGGCGGCTACGAGTCGGAGATGTTCCGGGCTTTCCATCTGGCCCTGAAGCCTGGAGGCGTGCTCGGAATCGTGGAACATCGGGCCTTGCCGAACACCGATCTGGAGACGATGAAGCAGACGGGATACGTGACCGAGGCCTATGTCCGGGAATTGGCTGAGGCGGCGGGTTTTGAGTTGCTGGACGCTTCGCAAGTCAACGCCAATGCCAAGGATTCGACCGAGCATCCGGAAGGCGTATGGACCTTGCCGCCGACGCTGCGGCTCGGAGAACAGGACCGGGAACGCTATCTGTCGATCGGCGAGTCCGACCGCATGACGCTGAAATTCTCGAAACCGCGCTGGCGCTGACGCTGACGGTTTCGCGGGCATCCATCGGTGGGGCCTGCTGGAAGCTCTGCATGACCACAGCGAGCGAACTCGGTCAGCTGTGCTTCCTTAGCGCTGGCGCGGCACCATCCACACCTTGGTTACGATCAGCAACACTGAGGCAGCGCCCAGGGACACTGGCAGCATCACCGGCAGCGCCGCGACCCACCACGGCCACAGATGGATCCCCAGCAGTTTCGGCAGCGCCATCAGCACGGACAGCAGAAGCATCGGCGAAGGCAGCACCGCCAACAGCATGCCAAGGCTCGGCGGGCCATGCGCGCTGCCGGCGACTTTGCGCCGTTGTGGCCACAGCTCAAGCTCGGTCGGCAGGTCCGAGCGCGCCGAGCCGGCGCTCACCGCGTGCCCCATCATTTGTCGAGTCCTGATCATGATCAACCCCGTTCCGTGAGATCGTTACGGACATAGTGGGCAGTGAGAATCGAACCCATATGGCCGATTCCTACTGTAGAGCTTGGGCCCCTGTTTCGGATACAGGTTCGACTCGACGAGCGGATTGGGGCGACAGACGGTCGCGTACGGCGCAAGCGGAAGGCCTCAAAGCCCTGTTGCCGCAGCCCGGGCAGCGTTCGCATCGGCGATCCGCGAGGACAGGTGCGGGCGAGACGCTATCTCAGCGCGAGACACAAGGTATCGGTCAATGCGATCAGCTGTTCGGACCGCGTGTCGATCAGCCAAGTCAGCCGCCGGGGATCGAACACGTCCCCACGCGCCATCACGTCTTCACAGAACTGGGCCAGCAGGCTCAGGCTCTGCGCAGCTTCCGACTCAATGAGTGCCTCGTTGACCAACAGGCCGAACAGCGCCGGGCAATGACGCGGCAGCGTCCGTCCGACGCTCCCATAGCCTACCGAAGCATCACTGAAAACCTTGGGTGGCCGCGCAGATCGATCATGGACCGACTCGGGGATTGCCCAGGCCCCAGCCCCAACGCTGCCCCCACCCCGATCCAGCCGCGGCGCCGAACAACGCGGCGTCAAACCCCAATGTCCGCTTCGTCGCCGCCCACGCCCGTGACGCAGTTCCGCAGGCAAGTCGGCGTCCCAGGCTTGCAGGCATGGGCACAGCAACCGCAGCATGTGGGGATGACGATATCGGCCAGCCTATCCCTCAAGGTATCGCCCAAGGCTTCGCGCAACGCGATTCTGGGCTGGCATGGCGATGCCCTGAAGCTGTCGGTCACGGCCGCGCCAGAACGCGGCAAGGCCAATGAGGCCGTGATCGCACTGCTGGCGAAACAGCTCGGCATCGCCAAATCGGCACTGAACATTACGGCCGGCCATAGCCGCTCGCGCAAGACCGTCGAGATTTCGGGGCTCACGTCCGAGGAACTGCATCGGGGACTCGGCTGCTAGACTTGACCACTGTCTGACCATCACCCGCCGATCGGCGGGCCAGTACCGTGACCCACACCACCACCGAAACCACCGTCGACCTCAGCCGTCTGCCGCGTCGCGCACGCACCGAGTCGCTCAAACTCAACAAGCGCCTGCGGCGTCTTGTGGGCCAGGCGATTCAGGATTACCGCATGATCGAGCACGGCGACCGCGTGATGGTCTGCCTGTCCGGTGGCAAGGACAGCTACACGATGCTGGATATTCTGCTGCAGCTGCGCGACAAGGCGCCGGTGGATTTCGAGATTCACGCCGTCAACCTCGACCAGAAGCAGCCCGGCTTTCCGGAGCACATCCTGCCGGAGTATCTCGCCGACCTCGACATTCCGTACACGATCATCGAGCAGGACACCTATTCGGTGGTCAAGCGCGTGATCCCGGAAGGCAAGACGATGTGCTCGCTGTGCTCGCGGCTGCGGCGCGGCGCGCTGTACACCTTTGCCGCCGAACACGGCTACACCAGGATCGCGCTCGGCCATCACAAGGACGACATCGTCGCGACCTTCTTCCTCAACCTGTTCTTTGGCGGGCGGCTGGCGGCGATGCCCCCCAAGCTGCGCTCCGACGACGGCCGCAATATGGTGATCCGCCCGCTGGCCTACTGTCGTGAACGCGACATTGCGAGTTACGCCGAGGAGCGTGCCTTCCCGATCATCCCGTGCACGCTCTGCGGCTCGCAGGACAATCTGCAGCGCCAGCAGGTACGCCGCATGATCGCCGACTGGGAACGCAGCGATCCCTCGCGAATCGAGCACATCTTCACCTCGCTGTGCAATGTGCAGCCCTCCCAACTAGCCGACCGCGTGCTGTTCGATTTCGCCAACCTGGGGGGCCGCAACGCGCCCGATCATGACTGGCTGATGCCGGGCACAGCGTCCACGGCGGAATAGAAAAACCAATGAGCCAGCGTTTCGCCGGCACGCTATGGGCACTGTTCACGCTGGCCGTGCTGCTCAGGCTTGGCCCGGCCGCCGCCCAGGACCAGGCGCCGTTCCTGTGGCGCATCGATGTCGCAAGAACCACCCACTACCTGCTCGGCTCGATCCATCTGCTCCCGGAATCCGAAGCGGTGCTTCCAGCAGCCTATGAGCGCGCACTGAAGGCCAGTGATGTGGTGGTATTCGAAACCGATTTCGACGCGCTCCAGGAACCGGACACGCAACAGCGATTCCTCACCGCCGCGCGCGCGCCGATGCCCGGCGGACTGCGCGGACAATTACATGCCGAGACCTACCACGCCCTGAGCGAACACCTCGGCGGACTGGGCTTGCCGGCCGGGTCCTTCGACTCGTTCAAACCCTGGTTCGTGGCGATGTCGCTGGAACTGCTGCGCTATCAACGCGCCGGCTTTGCGGCCGAATACGGCATCGACGGACGCCTGTTCAAGCGCGCGCTTGACGGCGGCAAGACCATCGAATGGCTGGAAAGCGTGGACCAGCAGATTCATGTGCTGTCCGGCATGGGCCCCGCCGTCGAGGAAGCCTACCTGCGTGCCGCCATCGAGGAAGACCAACCGAGCGGCCCGCAACCCGAAACCCTGCTGCGCATCTGGCGACAAAGCGACACCGCGGCGCTGGCCGAGAACATCGCCGAAATGAAAAGCGGCTACCCTGAAATCTACTTGCGCGTGCTGTCGGGACGCAACGCTGGCTGGCTCGCAAACCTGCGCCAGCGACTCGATGGCCGCAAGCCGACCATGATTGTCGTCGGCGCCGCACACCTCGTCGGCGGCGACGGGCTGCTGCAAACGCTGGCGGCTGACGGCTACACGCCAACGCCGGTCGAGGCCGACCTGGCGCCGACGCAGCCTTGAGGCTGCGTCGGCATCAGGCTACCTACCGTCAGAAAAAACCGGCCATCGCGTAGGCGGTACGCTCGAACATCTGCGACTGCGCCTCCTCGAGTTCGAGATTGGCCTTGTTGGCGGTAGTGACGATGCGCGTGCGGTAGTCCTTGCGGTCACTGACTTCGGAAACGGTCTGCCGTGAGGAGCCCGCGTCCGCGACCTGATTGTCGAGCTGCGTATCGCTCCGCCCCAGGTATTTCCGGAGTTGCGCAACGCCGTCAGAAGTCAGGCTCTCCACCCGAGAAACTGGTGCCGGCTGAGGGAATCGAACCCCCGACCCACTGATTACAAATCAGTAGCTCTACCATCTGAGCTAAGCCGGCACGCGATCACGCAGTTTAACAGCCAGCCGGGTCGCGGGAAATCGTTCGTGGCGCGTCGGCGAGACCTGGAAGGTCGGGACGCCACCATCGAAAGATGCTGGTTCTTGCTGTATGCCATATGCCAATCGCGGCCGGCTGCGGCCGTGGGTGCCTGGAGCCTGTATTGAATGACAGGGACGTGTTGCGGCCACCACGCTACACTCAAAGGCCCATCGCTCGAACGGAGCACGATCATGCTGAAACAGTTTCGGATTTTGTGGATTTCGCTGAGCTTGCTCGCGGCCTTTCTGATCTCGGCCTGCGACAGCCCGACCGGACCGGCCGATCCCGGCGAGCCGGACACGCCCATGGAGCAACCTGCGCCGGAACCCGCCCCGACTCCTGCGCCCGCTGCGCCCAAGCCAGCTCCGGCACCCGCGCCCAAACCTCAGGCGGCTGCGCCTGCACCGGCGCCGGTCTGCGCGGATTGCGGCAGCGTCAGCTCGATCGAGCCGGTGACGGAGAAGGGCGCGGGCAGCGGTGGCGGAGCTCTGGCCGGTGCCGTGGTCGGTGGTGTGGTCGGCCATCAGTTCGGCGGCGGCAAGGGCAAGGATCTGGCCACGGTGGCGGGTGCCATCGGCGGTGCCATGGCCGGCCATGAAGTCGAAAAGCGGGTCCGCTCGACCAGCTACTACCGCGTCACGGTGGCGATGGAGGCCGGCGGAACACGCGTGGTGGAGGTGACCGATCCCGCCGGCCTCTCGGTCGGAAGCAAGGTTCGCATCGTCGGAGAGAACCTGCAGTTGATGTGACCTATGGCCATGTCGCAAGCGCACCCCGCAGAATGAATCTACTGCGGCATGGCCGTTCCCCGCACCCACCGCTCGCAGTCGCGAGCGGTCCCCCCTTTCTCGCAGGCGGGCGAAGGGAGGTCGGCATCACGCGACGCGTGATTCACGCTAATGTGGCGGTGCTCGGGATGCGTCAAAGGGAATGCTTGACCTGGCAGCGACGAGGGAAGAAATAGTCGTGTGGATCGTGGAAATACTGTTCTACGCCGTAGTGGCGGCGGCGCTGGTGTTTGTCGCCTACCGGGAGTTTTTCTCGACTTCGCATAGAAAGCAGCGTGAGCTGAGGAAACTCAACGAGAAGCGTCGTTTCGAACGCCGCAACAAGGAACGGGACGATCGTCGGCAGAAAAACGATGGGCCTCCGGATGGGCAGGAGCGTCGCCGAGGGACTCGCCGCTGAAGCCGTCGAACCCGATGGCGCCAATGAAGAAGGGCCGCCCCGGCGGGGCGGCCCTTCTTCATGACGCGGGCGGGGACCGACCGAGCGCTCAGAGGCCGGCGTCGGCGCGCAGCGCCTCGGCGCGATCGGTCTTCTCCCAGGAAAACGCGGTGTAGCGCGTGCCGTCCGCCTGCGTGATCTCGACCGGCTCCCGACCGAAATGGCCGTAGGCCGCCGTGGCTTGGTACATCGGGTGCAGCAGGTTGAGCATGGTCGTGATCGCGTAGGGACGCAGGTCGAAATGACGGCGCACCAGCGCTTCGATCTTGTCGTCGCCGATCTTGCCGGTGCCGAAGCTTGTCACCATCACCGAGGTCGGTTCAGCCACGCCAATGGCGTAGCTGATCTGGACTTCGCATTTCTCGGCGAGACCCGAGGCGACGATGTTCTTGGCCACGTAGCGCGCCGCGTAGGCGGCGGAGCGGTCGACCTTGGACGGATCCTTGCCGGAGAACGCACCGCCACCATGCCGGGCGTAGCCGCCGTAGGTGTCGACGATGATCTTGCGGCCGGTCAGGCCGCAGTCGCCCACCGGGCCGCCGATGATGAACTGGCCGGTCGGGTTGATGTGGTACTGGGTCTTGGACGTCAGCAGTTCCGGCGGCAGCACGTGCTTGACGATCAGTTCCATGACCGCTTCCTTGAGGTCGGCCTGCTTGACCTCGGGATTGTGCTGGGTGGAAAGCACCACCGCGTCGATTGCGCTCGGCTTGCCGTCGTCGCCATAGCGCAGCGTGACCTGGCTCTTCGCGTCCGGACGCAGCCACGGCAGCAGGCCGGACTTGCGTGCTTCGGACTGTCGTTGCACCAGGCGGTGCGAGAACAGGATCGGCGCCGGCATCAGCGCATCGGTTTCGTTGGTGGCGTAACCGAACATCAGGCCCTGGTCGCCGGCGCCCTGATCTTCCGGCTTGGCGCGGTCCACGCCCTGCGCGATATCGACGCTCTGTTTGCCGATGATGTTGAGAATGCCGCAGGTGGAGCCGTCAAAGCCGACATCCGACGAGGTGTAGCCGATGTCGAGGATCACCTTGCGCACCAATTCCTCAAGGTCGACCCAGGCACTCGTAGTGACTTCACCCGCGACGATGGCGACGCCGGTCTTGACCAGGGTTTCACAAGCCACGCGCGCGAACTTGTCCTTGGCCAGGATCGCGTCCAGAACGGCGTCCGAAATCTGGTCGGCGACTTTGTCCGGATGGCCTTCGGAGACCGACTCCGATGTGAAAAGGTACTCGCTCACTGCATGCAACCTCGCTGGGATCGAAAACGCTTGGGACAGCTCCGGAAGAATCGCCGGAATGAACAATCCGTTTATCCGGATAGGCGGATATTCTATCCTTACCCGGACCAGAGCACTATAGGTGTGAAGGCGTGTGATTGCGATGACGGACCTGGTCTTCCGGCTGGGACGCGGCCGGGTACGGCGGCTTAACAAAACTTTACAAGCCGTCAATAGTATTTTCTTTGCAGGTTTTCGCAATCCATAGAAAGAGTCTGTCTGTATGCGCGGTAAATTCCGGCACGTGCGTTGCAGCAGGGAGTCCAGGGATATGGAAAAGCGGGAAATTCGGGAATCGGCCCATGCGAATGGCCGCACCGATCGAATGGAATAGCAAGCCAGCCTTCGGAGCTGGCGAATCGGGGAGGGGCAGGGATGCGTATAGGGAATCGGCCGCTTGCCGTGCTGGCGGCCTGTCTGGGCTGTGTGGTTTGTCTGCAGGCGCGGGCGCAGGACGAATCGGATGCGGAGCGGGCCACGGACGAGCACTTCGAGTTTTCGTCAGAGCCGGTGCCCGAGTATTCGGAGATCGAGACGATCAGCGTCGCGGACGAGCCTGTGGCTAACCTGCCGCCGCCGGCCGAAGACCCGGTGCAGCTGGGCGATGTCATGGTGACCTCGCAAAAGTTCAGGCAGACGCTGCGTGAAGTCCCGGCGTCGGTGACGGTGCTTGACGGCGAGTTTCTGAAGCAGGCCAAGATCCAGACGATCAACGACATCAACGGCTACGTGCCGAGCACCCAGGTGCGGGTCACCCCGTTCGCTGGCGAGGTCCGCATCCGCGGCTATGGCACACCGCCGTCGAACCTCGGTTTCGAGTCCTCGGTCGGCGCCATCGTCGACGATGTCTACTACGGCCGCACCGCGTTCCTGTCCGCGATTCTGTTCGACATCGACCGTTTCGAGGTGGTGCGCGGTCCGCAGGGCGCGTTGTTCGGCAAGAACACGATTGCCGGGGTCCTCAACGTGGCGACCACGCCGGTGCAGGACTATCTCAACGGCGACTTCATGTTCACCGCGCAGGACATCGATACGCGCGACGTGCGTTTCGGGGGCACCGCGCCACTGGCGCCGGACTTCGGGCTGCGCTACGCCGGATCGATTTCGCGTGACGAGGGTCTTTACTACAACACCACGCTGGATCGTCCGGAAGGCAACGTCGACGCCGTCAGCAGCCGCCTCAAGTTCGAATGGAAGCTGAGCGATACCTTGACGCTGCGTCCCTCGGTGTTCGTCTCCGACCAGAGCGCCAACAGCAATCTGTTCCAGCTGGCGAAGGTCACGGATTCGATGCTCACTTTCCTGCAGGCTTACGATGCCGAGGTCGAGGCCGATGCCAGCAACGAACGACTGTCCTCGAACGTGGATTCCTATACCGACACCACGCTGTACGGCGCGCAGCTCAATGTCGACTGGGAGCTGTCGGGCGATATCACCCTGAACTCGATCACCGCCTACGCGGGCTACGATCTGCGAGAGCGTACGCTGGATTTCGACGCCTCGCCCGCGCCGTTCCTCAAGTTGAGCCAGGCCGACCCCAGCCCCTATGACCAGTACAGTCAGGAGCTGCGTCTGGTGGGTCGTCTTGGTTCTGGCTTCGGCACCGAGCGCAGCGAATTCATCGTAGGGGCCTACGGCTTTTATTCGGACTACAACACCAATGACCGGGTGATCCTGGAAGACATCGAGGCGGCGGCCGGTTACGTGATCGCGGCGCGAGCCGGCGGCACACCGGGCGGCGGTTCCCCGGCGATCGGCACGATCCTGGGCGAGCTGCTGAACCTGATCGGTCCGTTCACGCCGGACCTGCCGTTCACCAGCGAGACCGCCTTGCTGACGCTCGACCAGCAGACCGAGTCCTATGCCCTGTTCGGGCAGATCACCAGCTATCTGACCGACGACTTCGCCGTCGTCGCCGGGCTGCGACTCGGGCAGGAAGACAAGGAAGGCCATTTCGTTTCCGACGGAGACGGCGCGATCCTGTTGCCGATCGTGACGGGTCAGGCCGATCATGTCTCCGATCTCAGCCGCAGCGAATCCGAAGTTTCTCCCAAGTTTGGCGTGAAGTACGCCATCAATGATCAGATCTCGACCTATGCGATCTGGGCGCGCGGCTACAAAAGCGGCGGCTTCAACGCGCTGCCGTTCAATGACGAGAACCTGGAATTCGACGCGGAGGAGGCCGACAGCTACGAACTCGGCGTGAAGTCGAGTCTGTTCGGTGGCGTACTGCAGGCCAATCTCGCGGCCTATCTGACGGACTTCGATAATCTTCAGGTCTCGACTTTCACCGGCACCACGTTCCAGGTGCTCAACGCTGCCGCAGCGCGCTCGCAGGGTGTCGAAGGTGATCTGCGCTGGTTGTCGCCGTGGCCCGGCACCGAGCTGCGCGCGGCCTTCGGCTACAACGATGCCTATTACCGCAGCTACCCCACCGCGCCGGCACCGGCTTCGTCGAGCGAGGATTCGCAGGATCTGACCGGCCGCGAGCTGGCGCTGGCACCGAAGTGGACCGGCAGCCTCACGCCGACCGTCGGCATTCCGAGCTTCTGGCCAAGCTGGGGCTTTCAGTTGGCCGTCGACTATCTCTACACCAGCGAACGCTATCTCGATGTCGACCTCGATCCGGTGACGCTGCAAGCGTCGACCGAGGTGATCAACATGCGCCTGTCGGCCGGCGCCATCACCGGAGCCTGGAGTCTGACTTTCGGGGTCCAGAACCTCACGGAGGAAGTGATCCTCGGGCAGATCACCGACGTGCCGGCCGCACCCGGCAACTATCAGGCGGTGCGCACCAGTCGCGGCCGTCAGTGCTACGGGGTTCTGCGGTTCCAGTTCTGAGGCGGGACTACAACTCGTTCTTGATCAGGCCCATGCGCGCCGCTTCCAGGGCCGCTTCGGCGCGGCTGGATACATTGAGCTTGCGGTAGATCGTCTTGACGTAACCGGCCACGGTGTGGCGCGTGACGCCCAACTGTTCGGCGACTTCGCTGAGTCGCAGCCCCTTGGCGATCAGCGCCAGGGTTTCGAGCTCGCGCTGGGTCAGCCGGCTGTCCTTGGGTGTCACCGGTGTCTGGCTGAAGACCCGCAACAGGCGCTTGGCGATCGTCGGCGACAGCGGCGGCTCACCGCGGTCGATCGCCTGAAGAGCGCCCACCAGGCGTTCGACCGGCTGGTCCTTGAGCAGGTAGCCCTGGGCGCCGGCGCGCAGCGCCGGAAACAGGTGTCGGTCGTCGGCATAGATCGTGGTGACAATGCAGATGCAGTCGGCGGCCTCGGCACGCAACTCCTCAATCAACTCGATACCGGAACCGTCAGGAAGGTCCAGGTCCACCAGCGCGATTTCCGGCGTGGTGGCACGCGACAGGCTACGTGCCGCGTCCAGGCTTTCGGCAACGCGGACACGCATGCCGGGAAAGGCCAGCAACAACGCCTGTGACAGCCATTCGGCGGTGCTGGTGAGGTCTTCAACGACCAGGCCCTGTTGCAACATTTTAGTAAGCCTCCACCGAATGTGGCCCCAGTCTGGGGCAGGCCACGCGAGACTGTCACCCCTTGCTTGGGGGAGCGTTCCGGATCGGTACGCTCAGCGTCAACGAGACGCGATCGCTTTCACCGCGCAGGCGCAGTTCGGCTCCGAGCCGACGTGCCCGGCTGCGCATTCCACGCAGGCCGTTGCCCTCGGTCCAGTACATTGGCGTGGTGGCTGCGCCATCGTGCTCCACACCGAGTATCAGCACAGTGCCGGTGATGTCGAAACTGACGCGCAGCCGCGTCGGCCGGGCGTGTCGCAGGGCATTGCTGACGGCTTCGCGCAACACGCGGGCCAGATTCAATTGCTGTTGCGGATCGAAGCTGAAGTCCGGCAGCTGCATGCTTTCGATCCATTCGACGCGCGCACCGGCGGCCTCGCAGCGATCATGCAGCTCGCTGCGCCAGTCGGCCAAGGCCTCGTTGAGCGGTTGCGGCTTCGCACCGAGTGCATAGACCACCATGCGCAGGCTCGACAGCACCTCACGGATCGCCAGCGCCGACTCGGAATCCGAGCGATGCAGCAGGGTCAGCAGACGTGCGCCGACATCGTCGTGCAGGTCGGCGGCCACGCGCGTGCGCTCCTGCTCGACACCCTGCTCGACCGCGTCCTGATAGGCGATCAGCCGTTCCAGTACCAGCCGCACCGCGTCGGCCTGTTGGATATCTTCGCGGCGGAACAGGCGATGGCCATTGTCGGGCCAGCGCACCGTCCAACCCGGCCAGCGGCCGATGCCCGGCACTTCCAGGGCGACGCCGTCGTCGATGATGCGGATCTGCTCCGGGGATTGATCCAGCGGCGTCATTTGCAGTGGCTCGAACAGGCGTCGCATCGATTCGGGTAACAGGGCCTCGGCCTCCAGCGGTGAATCGGCGATCACCTCGCGCAACAGTGTCGGCACATCCCGAATCTGGCGAACGCCGATGCTCCGCAGCAGCATCGTGGTCAGCCACTGGCGGGTCGGGAAGTAGATCCAGCCGGAGATCGCCAGCGACAGCGCCAGGGCGGTGGGCGCTTCCAGATGAAGCAGCCAGACGAAGATCAGGTCGAACCCGATCACGAAGAAGCCGCCGAGCACCGAGCCGACCGCGCGAAACCACCAGGTCTCCAGATCGAACAGGCGATAGCGGGCGATGCCCAGCGCCAGACCCAGCGATACCAGCATCAGCAGACCGAAGGCGTAGGCCTGCATGCGGCTTGAATCGAAACCGGCCATCGCCGGAATCAGCACCAGCAGCAGGAAGGCGCCACTGCCGACGAGCCAGGACATCAGGAACCATTGCATCGCGGCCCGGCGCAGCGGGTCGCCACGGGTGCGGCGCCATTGAATCGCCGCGAGCACGCTGTCCGCCACGTAGCCGGCGATGATCGAACCGGTAACCATGCGGTTGCCGTACGGCAGCACCTGCATCACGTCCGCCAACCAGATCAGTGCGAACGCCGCAAGCAGTGAGCGGCCGAGATAGCGCGGCGTGATCACATCGGGATAGCGGCACAGCACCAGTACGAATCCGGCGCAGCAGCCCAGTGCGCCGAGATGATTGATCGACGACAGCAGACGAAACAGCTCTGCGGGCAGCGCCAGCTCGCGCGTGCTGTAGATGGCAGCCGTAGCGGCCATCAGCAGGGTGCCGAATCCGGACAGCGCCAAGGCGCCCGCGGCCGGTTGCTGGCGGCGGAATGCCCAGATGGCGGCGCCAACCATCCATGAGCCGATCGCGCAGCTGAGTTGCAACCAGAACGTGAACGGCAGCGTCGTGATCGGACGGTGATCTTGCGTCTGCATGGAAATCCGGCGGCCATCCTGCAGGTGCAGCTCGACCGACGGTGCCCGCAGCAATGCGGCGAAGCGCTCCTGCCGCTCCAGGAAACGATTGAACGATGCGTAGTCCGCGAAGGGCACGTCGGGTTCCTGCGTCAGATCGCTGCCGTACAGCGGCAGGGCTTCGGCGCCAGGCAGGCTTAGCGCTTGCAGGTGCTCGCCGGGCGTGATGTCGATCCCGCGATCGTTCAGCGCTTCGATCCTGGGTGCGGCATCCGGCATTTCGGGTGCCAGGCGCAGCCCGAACCAGGGCTGGCGGGTGGCCAGACTCAGGCACAGCGCGATCACCAGTATCGAGAACAGCGCGGCCGTCCACAGTACGCGTGACGGGGGCAGCAGCCGATCTAGACTCGCGTTCACGCTGCTTCCTGGCCGGAGGTCTGGGGCGTGTCATGGTTTCGGGAAAACGGGCGTTGCATAGTCATGGGTTTCGGCATCGGGAGCCGAAGGATAGCCGTACGGCGTCGGCAGGACCGCGCTCTGGGTCTCGATGAGATGGCCTTGCCGGAGCGCTTGCAGGGTGCTCGCCCTACACTGAGCCTTCAAAAGCCGGCCGTGCCCTCGGTGCGGCTGGCCCGATGCTGGTACCACGCGCACGACACGAACTCAGCCTTGCTGGCCCTTGCATGAATCTCATCCGGGAAACACCCGCCCCGACGCCAGATCCGCTGCCTGCCGGGTTCTGGCGCGCGCTCATGTACAACCTTGGCGCGACGCTGCGGATCGCCGCCTTCCGCCGTTTCGAGGCGTCCCGTCTCGATTCGGGCGCTGCGCAACTGACTGCGCTGCTGGTGCTGAGCGTGCTGTTCGAAGCGGCCGTGGCGGCGCTGGCCTGTGCGCCGGCCATGCAGTTCAACCCCTGGGCGATACGAGGGCTGGCTTTCGATTTTCTGCTGCTGCTGGCGGCCGGCGTGTTCGGCGCTCGGCGCGCCGGTGCCGCATCCGCTCTGCGCGCCTGGATGCCGCTGATGATCGGCCTTGGCCTGTCGGTCTGCTTCGGTCCGCTGTCGCTGTTGTGGACGCTGGCCTATCGTCTGGTGCCGGACATCGGCAACACGCCATTGCCGCTGATCGTCAGCCTGGTCCTGAATGCCTGGTGGCTCTGTGCCGCGCTGCGCGGTTTGGACCGTTTCGATCCGCAGGTGTCGGCGGGGCGAGGCATCGCCGGCATGGGTTTCGTGCTGGTGATCCTGTCGGCCTGGCTGATTCCCCGCCAGTATTGGTTTTATCCGGACTATCCGCAGGAGCCGCGACCACGGCTTTCAGGCGAAGTCGTCAGCGAAATGGTGCTCGATCTGCAACCGCGATTGCTGGTCTCGGCGCTCGATGCGCTTGCGCCGCAGCGGCCGGGCCGGGTCGACAGCTATTTCGTCGCGTTCGCGCCCTATGCCGAAGAGGACGTGTTTCTGCGCGAAAGCCGCGTGATCCGCAAACTGATGGACACACGCTTCGACACCGCCGGCCGTTCGCTGCTGCTGGCGAACAACGACCGCAGCCTGCGCGAACTGCCGTTGGCCACCGGCAGCAATCTGCGGCGCGCGCTGGCGGCGATCGGGCGGCGGATCGACCGCGATGAGGACCTGGTGATTCTCTACCTCAGCTCTCACGGCACGGCGTCTCATGAACTGGTGACGCGCTATCCGCCCTTGCGGCTCGGCAATGTGCGCCCCGAAATGCTGCGAGCCTGGCTCGACGCCGCAGGCATTCGCTTTCGCGTGCTGGTGATCTCGGCCTGCTATTCGGGTGGTTTCGTCGGCCCGCTGCGGGGCACGGACACGCTGGTGATGACGGCCTCGGACGCCGAACATACGTCATTCGGCTGCGGTAGCGAATCGGACTTCACCTACTTCGGCAAGGCCGTGTTCGACGAACAGCTGCGCCTGACGCACTCGTTCGAAAACGCGTTTCACGCAGCGCTGCCGATACTCAGGCAACGCGAGGCGGCGGCAGGCGAGCGCTTTTCCAATCCCCAGATCGAGGTCGGGGCCGGTATCCGTGCGCCGCTGGCGCGCCTTGAACAGCGGCTGGACCGCAGCGGGCAGTAGTGCGTCCGCGGCCTTGCTCCTATCCTGTGACGATGAGTACCGAAACCCACGGCGAAGTAGCTGGCCGCTGCGTGCCGCGATGACCAGCCTGCACGCCTGGAGCAATGCACGTATCGCCGGCATCGCGGCACCCGCGACACTGCTCGTGCGCGGCGAATTGATCGAATGGGTCGGCGCGAGCGCCGATTGCCCGCCGTCCCTGCGGCCGGATTCGACCACGGACCTGGGCGGCACCTGGATGCTGCCGGCCTTCGTCGACTGCCATACCCATTTGGTCTACGGCGGATCGCGGCTGCCCGAGTTCGTATTGCGTGCGCAGGGTGCGAGCTATGCCGAGATCGCGCAGGCCGGTGGCGGTATCGTCTCCACGGTGCGCGCCACGCGCGCGATGTCCGAAATGGCGCTGCTGGCCGCAGCGCTGCCGCGCGCACGCGCCCTGCTGGCCGAAGGCGTGACCACCTTGGAGATCAAGTCCGGCTACGGGCTCGATCTGGAATCCGAGCGCAAGATGCTGCGCGTGGCGCGTCAGCTGGGGGATGAGCTTGGAATCGATATCCGCACCAGCTTTCTCGGCGCGCATGCCTTGCCGCCGGAGTTCGAGGGCCGCGCCGACGACTATGTCGATGAACTGTGCACGCTGATGCTGCCGACATTGGCCGCCGAAGGTCTGGTCGACGCGGTCGATGCCTTCTGCGAGCACATCGCGTTCACGCCGGGGCAGGTGGCTCGCGTGTTCGAAACCGCGCGTGAACTCGGGCTGCCGGTGAAGCTTCATGCCGAACAGCTGTCCGACCGGGGGGGTGCCGAACTGGCGGCGCGGTTTGGCGCGCTGTCCTGCGAGCACCTGGAATACGTGTCCGAAGCCGGGATCCGCGCGATGGCCCAGGCCGGTACCGTGGCCGTGCTGTTGCCGGGTGCGTTCTATTTTCTGGGCGAGACACGCAAGCCGCCGGTCGCCGAGTTCCGGCGTCACGGCGTGCCGATGGCCGTCGCCACCGATCTCAACCCCGGCTCATCGCCGATCGCCTCGATCCTCACGCCGTTGCACATGGCCTGCACGCTGTTCGGCCTGAGCCCGGCCGAGGCGCTGGACGGGGTCAGCGTGCACGGCGCGCGTGCCCTGGGTCTGAGCGACCGCGGCCGTCTCGAAGCCGGAGCGCTCGCCAGTTTCAGCCTGTGGTCGTTCGACGAGCCGGCCTCGCTGGCCTATGAACTGGGCCTGCATCGACCGACGCAGGTGATGCATCGCGGCCGCGTCGTTCACTCAGACGGGAATATCGGCTGATGAAACAGCACCCGACCTACGCGCTGGACCTGCGCGATTCACCGCTGCTGATCAGCATGCCGCATGCCGGTACCGAGCTGCCGGCGGATTGGACCCAGCGCTACACCGAGGTGGCACTCGCGGTTCCGGATACCGACTGGCACCTGCCTCAGCTCTACGACTTCGCCGATACCCTGGGCGCCAGCACGCTGTGGCCGCGCTACTCGCGCTATGTCATCGATCTGAACCGCGATCCCAGCGGGCGCTCGCTGTATCCCGGCGCCTCCACCACGGAACTGTGTCCGCTGAGCAGCTTCGCGCAGGCGCCGCTGTACCGGCCTGGGCAGGCACCGAGCGACAGCGAGATCGCAGATCGGATCAAGGACTATTTTGATCCGTATCACGATGCGCTGCAGGCGATGCTGGCTGCGCTGCGGGACCGCCACGGCTACGCGATCCTGTTCGAAGCGCATTCGATCGCCTCCCGTGTGCCGCGCTTCTTCGAGGGCCGTTTGCCGGATTTCAATTTCGGCAGCAATGCGGATTCCACGCTGCCGCGCGACATCACCGCCGGGCTGTGCCGGAGGGTACAGGCCGATGCGCGCTGGAGCGCGGTCGCCAATGGTCGTTTCAAGGGCGGTTACATCACACGCCACTACGGCCAGCCGGTCGAACGCGTGTACGCCCTGCAACTGGAGCTGTCGCAGGCCGTCTACATGATCGAGGACGGTCGCTACGGCTACGACGAGGCCGTTGCCGCGCCGGTGAAACCACTGCTGCGTGAACTCCTGCAGCACTTGCAGGACGACGTGACGCGGCTGTCCTGAGCGGCCGCGCCATCCACTTACGCCGCCAGCGGTTCGTGCAGCCGGTTGTTGCGGTAGTCGTCCAGCGCCTGCTCGATCTGCTCGCGCGTGTTCATCACGAACGGTCCGTACTGCACGATCGGCTCGCGCAGCGGCCGCGCCGCCAGCAGCAGCAGCCGTGCGCCATCGGCGCCGGCTTCGATCCAAACGAGATCGCCATCGGCCAGCACCGCCGCGCTACGCGGTGGCACCGGCTTGCCGGCGACGCTGAGGCTGCCTTCGTAGACGAACACGAAGGCAGCGTGCCCGCGCGGGATCGCCTGTTCGAAGTGCGCACCGGCCGGCAGATGCAGGTCGGCGTACAGCGGATCGGTGCTGACGCCCTGCACCGGTCCGTTCAGCGGCTGGCCGGCGATATCCAGCGAACCGGCGATCAACCGCACCTGTCCGCCGTCCGGCAACGCCGCCTCGGCGATTTCGGAGGCCGGAATATCGCGCCAGGCCGCCGGCTTCATCTTTTCCGCGGACGGCAGGTTGATCCACAGCTGGAAGCCGCGCATGCGGCCCTCGCCCTGCTGCGGCATTTCCGAATGGATGATGCCGCGCGCCGCCGTCATCCACTGCACCGCGCCGGGCCCGAGGTCGCCGCGATTGCCCAGATGATCCTCGTGGCACATGTGGCCGTCGAGCATGTAGGTCACGGTCTCGAAGCCACGATGCGGATGCGCGGGGAAGCCGGCCAGATAGTCACGCGGGTCGTCCGAGTAGAACTCGTCCAGCATCAGGAACGGGTCCAGGTGGAGCCCGCGTGTCGAACCGATCGAACGGCGCAGGCGCACACCGGCACCGTCCGCCGTTTCCACGGCCGGGATGACTCTCTGCAATGTTCTGATCGTGCTCATCATCGGTCTCCTGAAAATGATCGAAGGGAATGCCTGGACCCGGCGCGACTCAGGCGGTCAGGCGGACGATATTCGCGCCCGCTTCGTCGAGCGCCTTCTGCACCGATTCCTCGCCCAGCGCGAGTCCCTCGGCGTAGACGAACTCGATGTCCTTGAATCCGAGGAAGCCCAGAAACGTGCGGATATAGCCGGTCTGCGTGTCCGTCGGCGTGTCGCGATATTGGCCGCCGCGCGCGGCGAAGACATAGACCTTCTTGTCGCCGAGCAGGCCTTCCGGTCCGTTCGCGGTGTAGCGAAAGCTCACACCGGCGCGGGCGATATGGTCGAAGTACGACTTGAGCTGCGAAGGAATGCCGAAGTTGTACATCGGCAGGCCCAGCACCACCACATCGGCGGCGCGCAGTTCCTCGATCAGCGCATCGGATTCGGCAACGATCGCCTTTTGCGCTTCGGTACGAGCTTCCGGCGCAGCCAGGAATGCCTGGAAACGCTCCGCGTCAAGATGCGGAATCGGATCGCTGCTGAGGTCGCGAACCACGACTTCGTCCTGCGGGTGCGTCTGATGCCAGGCTTCGACAAAGCTGTTGGCCAGGGTCGAGGACTTGCCGAGGTCGGAAAACAGACTGCTCTTGATCTGAAGAAGCTTGCTCATGACGAACTCCGAACGATGTGTGGAGCCTCATTAAACGATTGCGCCGCACGATAAAAAAGCGCAAATTTTCGCTGAAATACATCGAATGGATTGATTATGAGCGGGCCCCGAATCAGTCTCGACCAATGGCGCGCCTTTGTCGCGGTGGTCGACGAAGGCGGCTACGCCCAGGCCGGTGCGTATTTGCACAAGACCCAGTCCAGCGTGAGCTATGCCGTGCAGAAGATCGAGCAGGTCCTGGAGCTGCGCCTGTTCGAGATTCTCGGGCGGCGTGCGGTGCTGACTGAATCCGGAAAGTTGCTGTACCGACGTGGCCGCGCCCTGCTCGACGAAGCGGCCCGCGTGGAAAAGGCCGCCGGTACGCTGGCGCGGGGCTGGGAGCCCGAACTGCGTCTCGCGGTTGAAATCGTGTTTCCCACCTGGCTGCTGCTGCAGGCGCTGGCCCGTTTCAGCGACGAGATTCCCGATACCCGCATCGAGCTCTACGAATCGGTACTCGGCGGCACCGACGAACTCCTGCTGGAAGGGCGTGTCGATTTCGCCATCGGCTCGCACGTGCCGAGCGGATTCAACGGCGATCTGTTGATTGAGTTCTACGCCGTTGCTGCCGCGGCGCCGCAGCACCCCCTGCACCAGCTCGGCCGCGACCTGACGGTGGAGGATCTGCGCGAGCATCGCCAGATCCTGATCCGGGACTCGGGGCGCGAGCGGACCCGCAGCACCGGCTGGCAGGGCAGCGAGCGGCGCTGGACCGTCAGCCACAAGGCCTCGTCGATCCGCGCCGTGGCCCTGGGCATGGGCTATTCCTGGTTCGCCGAGGAAATCATTCGTGACGAGCTCGCCAGCGGCCGGCTCAAACCCTTGCCGCTGCGCGAAGGCGCGCGCCGGCCGATCCCGCTGTTCCTGATCTATGCCGACCGCGACGCGGTCGGCCCGGGCCTGCAGCGACTGGTCGAGCTCCTGCGCGAACAGATCGGCAGCTGTCCCGGTGCCGTATCCGCATAGAACTTGCTGGCTCGCAGCGTATTCATCGTAAGGAAAGGCTGATGCTGGAAGTGTTGGGACGCATCGCGTTCGGATTGTTCGGAGTGGCCTGCCTGGTCGGCGTTACCGCCCTGTGTTCGCAGCAGCGCCGCGCCATCGACTGGCGCTTGGTGCTGATCGGGCTGACCATGCAGATGGTGCTGGTGATTCTGCTGCTGCAGGTGCCGGGCCCGCGCGAAGTGCTGGCGCTGCTGGCGCGCGGCTTCGTGGTGCTGCTGGGTTTCGTGTCGGTGGGCACCGAGCTGCTGTTCGGCGAGTTTGCCGACACCAGCAAATACGGCTTCAATTTCGTGATGAACGTGCTGACCACGGTGATCTTCTTCGCCTCGCTGTCGGCAGTGATGTACCACCTGGGCATCATGCAACGCGTGATTCGCGGCATGAGCTGGGTCATCACGCGCTTCGTACGGTTGTCCGGGGCCGAGACCATGTCGGTCTGCGCCAATGTCTTCGTCAGCCAGACCGAGGCACCGCTGGTGATCAAGCCATTTCTCGGCGCGATGACGCGCTCCGAGTTCTTTACGGTGATGGTTGGCGGCATGGCGACGATTTCAGGTGGAATGATGGCGGCCTATGTCGGCCTGCTGGGTGGAGAAGATGTAATCGCCCGCCAGTATTTCGCCACCCACCTGCTGACCGCCAGCCTGATGGCGGTGCCGGCGACCTTCGTCATCGCCAAGGTACTGGTGCCGGAGCGCGAGACGCCGCTGACGGGTACCGAAGTGCATGTCGAGATCGAACGCACCACCGCCAATGTGGTCGATGCCGCGGCGACCGGCGCCGCCGACGGACTCAAGCTGGCCTTGAATATCGGCGCGATGTTGCTGGCCTTCGTCTCGCTGATCGCCCTGATGAACGCGCCGCTGCAGTGGTTGGGCGAACTGGCCTGGAGCGGCGGCGGTTCGATCAACGCCTGGCTCAGCGAGGTCTGCGGGCGTCCCACGGAATTATCGATGCAGACCGTGCTCGGTTGGCCGATGGCGCCGGTGGCCTGGCTGATCGGCGTACCCTGGGAGGAAGCCGGTCTGGTCGGGCGCTTCATCGGCGAAAAGATCGTGGTCAACGAATTCGTGGCCTACCTTGATCTGTCGGACAATCTTGGCGCCTTGCAGGAGCGCAGCCGCCTGATCTCCACCTACGCACTGTGCGGTTTCGCCAATTTTTCGTCGATCGCGATCCAGATCGGCGGGCTCGGCGGCATCGCGCCGGAACGCCGCCACGACGTGGCACGACTGGGACTTCGAGCGGTCTTCGGCGGCGCGGTCGTGACCTTGTTGACGGCGACGATCGCCGGGGTGGTGGCGGAGTTTTAGTGCGGAGATGTCAACCCTCCGCTAAGACGGTCCGGAGAAGCTCAGCTAAGCGCTGCTCTGCTGACGCTTATCCGGCTGCTGCTTCGAAGTAGTCGTCGCTAGTGTTCTCTTGCACGTGATCTCGCTGGGAATGATTCGAATAGGTCGCCCACGTAGGGTAGTAGTCTTCCGCCTGATTGCCCCATACCGACCACCCAGCGCGCGGGCCGCGCGCAAACAGCTCCAGGAATGGTCCGGGACTGCAAGCTTCGATGATCGGGTACAACTCGTCCGGTTTGCGGCTGTGTTCCCGCTTCCGCGTAGCCAGAAAGTTCACTTGGCTGCGACCGGGGTCGAGGGTGCGAGCATTCTTCCCCCGCACACCGAATAACACCATCTCGGTCACGTTGCGGAAATAAAAGCCCACGCCACGGCCATCGCTTCCACCATCTTTCCGGACCTTGTGCCAGATGATGTTGCTTTTGTAGTTGAATCCCCAAGCTGCCATTACACGGAGTCCATCAGGCAGCAGCGCATTGGGCACCCAAAGGTAGAGATGCGAGGTTTCTGCAGTGACGCTTTCAACGGGCAATTGCGGGCTCTTATGCAGAAGCATGAGGTAGTTTTCCGGCTTTGGGGAAGAGCGCGAGGGGAGGTTCGGATGTGGCGGACTGCCTGATCTTGAGCTTGAAGTAGTCCTGATCGATCATCCCACGAGCGCGCTTACGGATCATGCCGATGGCGACATTGCCGGCTTCGACCCGAGCGGTCGTGATCGGGAAACGGGCGTAGTTGCAGATACCGACGCTGTGCTGCTGGAGCGTCTTGGCGAATCGGCGCAACGAGGGCAAGCCGCTGGCCTCAGCGAGGTCGCACCAAGTGGCCAGGCGCCGGCACATGTCAGCGACGTTCTTGGGTGAATGCCAGAGGGCCTGAAGCTGTTCCTTGAGCACGTAAGCGGTCTGCAGGCCCTGATTGGCCTGGAGCAAGCGGTCAAGGTGCTGGGCCTGGGCTTCGGACAGGTCGTCGCGGTTGCGCAGCAGCAGGTAGCGCGTGCCACGGATGAGGTCCTGATGGTCGGGACTGGCTTGTTTGAACTCGCGGCGCCGGACTTGATCGATCGCCTTGGAATACAGCTGCATGACATGGAAGCGGTCGTGGACGATCGAGGCCTGGGGAAGTTGCTCTCATTTGTTCCCTGTACTCGAAAGCTTAGACGACCTTCGTTTTACAAGGACTTGCGTCGGGCGGCTATCCCCTTTCTACATCATACAACTGCACAAGAGCCAACCAATTTCAGCGGGAATTTCGCAAGACCCTCACGGGATTGCTTTATCTTGAACGTTACGAACGTCCGGCCGCGCCTACGCACAAGCCCCCTTCGGACAACGGCTCAGTGCGCGAGTATCCGCACGCTCTTGGTGTACTGATGATCCATGACGTTCGGAACGACGCCCGCCACGTAGGGCTTGATCAGACGCTTGGTGGTGTAGAAATAGATCGGCAGCACCGGTAGGTCACGGATCACGATGCGCTCAGCCTGGCTCATGAGCTGCAGGCGTTGCTGCGGATCGCGCTGGGCCGAGATTTCAGCCAGCAGTCGATCATATTCCGGATTGCTGTAGCCGTAATCATTGGCGCCGTGCCCGGTCTTCAGCAATTCAAGAAACGCGAAAGGATCGTTGTAATCACCGATCCAGGACGAACGGAATACCTGCGTCAGCTTCTTGAATCTGCGGTTCTGCAGAAATACCTTCCATTCCTCGTTGACCAGCCGCGTCTGTACACCGAGAGTCTTGCGCCACATGTAGGACAGCACGATTGCAATGCGGCGATGATCCTCGTGCGTGTTGTAGCGCAGCTCGATTTCCAGCGGATGTTCCTCGCCGTAGCCGGCCTTGTGGTAGAGCCGCAAGGCTTCCGCATTCCTCTGGGCCGGCGTCCAGTCCGCCCAGGCGGGACGTGCGGCTTCGTAAGCGGGCGTGCCCGGCGGAACCCAGCCATAGGCTGCGGTTTCACCCAGGCCTCGTACCTTGTTCAACAAGGTATCCCGATCAACGGCCAGCGTCAGCGCCTTGCGCAGATCCGGATTGTCGAACGGCGGCTGCGTCAAATTGAAGCCGTAGAAATAAAGGCCAAAGTAAGGATCGATGTGAAGCTCGCCCGGCAGGTGTTCGCGTATCCAGTCGATCTGGGACACCGGAATGTCGTAGGTCCAGTCGATCTCCCCGGCCCGGTAACGCTTGAGTTCCGCCGAAAGGTTTTCGGTCGGGTAATAGCTCACCGCTTTCACCACCGTGTGTGCATCGTCCCAATAGTGCCGATTGCGTACCAGTTCGATATGCGACTGGACCACCCACTCACTCAAAGTGTAGGCGCCGTTGCTGATCAGCTTGCCGGGCTGCGTGAACGCGGCGCCATGCTTATTGAGACTTGCTCGATGGATCGGGTAGCACACCGGATGGGTAAGCAGACTGAGCACATACGGTGCTGGTGTAGCCAACCGAAGTTCCAGCGTGTGCTCATCCAGCACGCGAACGCCGAGCGCGCTCGGCGGCGCCAGGCCCGAGACAATTGAAGCCGCGCCCTTGATCGGCATCAGCATCTGTGCGTACTGTGAACCGGTCGCTGCATCCACGCCGCGGCGCAGCCCCGCCACGTAGTCCTGGGCGGTGACGGGATCGCCGTTTGACCAGGATGCGGCGCGACGCAGCTGGAAGATGTACCGCAGCCCATCATCCGACACAGACCAGCTCACAGCTCCTCCCGGAACCAGCGTGCCATCCGGCGCTTCGCCGACCAGCCCTTCGTACAGATCCCGGAGAATGTTGTGCGCGGTCACCCCCGTCGCTTTCTGCGGGTCCAGGGATTCAGGCTCGGAGTAATTCCCCTTGCGCAGCACTTGCTGCGCAGCAGGCGCCAAGTCGAGCGCTGGCGTCTCTGCAAATCCGGAACCGGGCGACATGAAGGCAATCGCGAAAGCAAGCGCGCGATTTCCGCCCGAACCTCGCAACAAGGATGAAATGCCGGTCATAAAAAAACCACCGGCAGGCAGGATTTCCTGA
This sequence comes from Banduia mediterranea, assembly GCF_031846245.1. Lineage (NCBI taxonomy): Bacteria > Pseudomonadati > Pseudomonadota > Gammaproteobacteria > Nevskiales > Algiphilaceae > Banduia > Banduia mediterranea. The sequence goes on from NZ_JAVRIC010000013.1 coordinate 85,481, forward strand.
CCGGTGGCTTCGGCTTCATCGGTTCTGGATCAACGTAGATAGTTCAGCCACTGACGGGCATTCTGCTCACTGTCTGGATATTTGGCTGCCGCCAACAAGGCGGTGCGGGCTCGCTCATTCTGGCCTACGTTGTAGGCGGCGACGCCCAGCAGCAACTGGGTGGAACCCACTTTGTCGACGCCCTTGGATAGGGCTCGGTTAAGTGCGGTTATGGCCTCATCCCAACGCTCCTGCTCAATATAGATCTGAGCGAGCTTGCGATAGATCTCGCCGGAGTCGGACTGTTGAGCCGCCTTCTTCAAACTTGCTTCGGCTTCGTCATACTCCCGAGCGACGATATAAGCATCGGATAGGGTTTGCAGATTCTTTGCCGACTTCGCAACCACACCCTTTTCCATCCCATCTTCCCAAAGCTTCGCCGCCTTCAAGGGAATTCCGGTCTGCATGTAGAAACCAAGGAGGTTACGGTATTCGGCTTCTCGCGAGAGAAAACCCTGCCTTTGCGCCAAGGCAAGGACCGCGACGGACTCCTTATCTTTCTCGATTTCGTAGAGAACCGACGAAAGCTGTCGCCAATACTGTTGGTTGTCAGGCGACATCGTGATTAGCGACAACAGCGTATCCGCACACTTGGAATACTCCTTTAGCTCGTAGTGCATCGCGAGCTTCAGTTGATACCACTGCTCTTTGGGCTTCGGTGTTTTTTTGATGGCGATGTCGACCTGCTGCAACGCATCGCGAAAACGCTTCTTTTCGAGATAGGCAGCCGCCAATTGGACGTGAGCCTCGGCAGACGGGGCTTCACAGGCTTCCTTGATGTAACGCTCCAAGAGACTGATCGCCTTGTCGTACTGCTCGGATGCTACGTAAAGCTGGCCGGTGTTGTACAGAAGGTTCTCTTGAGGCTGGCGCGGCAAAGCGTCCAGTTTCAGCGCCTCCTCAAAAGCTCTGATTGCCTGCGGGTAACGATTCTGTTGTGAATACACATAGCCAAGCGTCTGATAGACGATTGCCCGTTCATACCCCTTGGTATCTTCGGCAATGCCCGTCAGCTTCTTCTCGGCCTCAGAGTAATTGTTCTCCTCAAGGGCCTTTTGAGCGGCCTCGACCACTCGATATGTACCAGCAGTCATACCACCGGACTGCTTGCTCTCGGTCCCGCACGAAGCCGACTGCTGCGCGGCAACCATCGGCGCGCAAACAACCATGGCCATCATGGCCGCGCCACCAACGATATTTCGAATCATGCGCACTTGATCCTCTTACTCGGACAGCTGGAACTGGTACACCTTGACACCTGAGCTTTCCTGCGCCTGTCCATTGACAATTCGCGGTTTGAATTTCGAGCGGCGCGCTGCACTACTGGCAGCACCCTCGAATAGGCCCGGTGGCTTGGCTTCCAGCACCCTTACACCCTTTACGGAACCATCCGGATTGACCGTGATCTGGAGCTTCACATACCCACTGATGCCGGCACGAGCCGCACGCTGCGGATAGCTCGGCTGAATGTCGACCAATGCGACAAGCTCACCGTCCCCGAAGGAGGCCGCGCTATCCTGAGAAAATGTTCCCAAAAATGGGCCGCCAGTGACATTCGCCGACAGATTCAGGTTGGGAACCTTGAATGGCACCGGAGCTTCCTGCTGTGGTGCCTGTTGCTGCACCTCCAGCTCTGGCGGCGGCGGCGGCTCCTTGGGTGGTGGCGGCTTCTCAGGCTTGGTCCGGGTCTTGGTTTCCAGACGCTCATCCCGCTTCAAACGAACGAAATCGACAACGTTGTACGCCTCGGCGTCCGGCTTCTTGCCGGCACCACTGAGTATCAGATAGTGCATCAGCCAGAACAGTGAGAGTGCGACGACGGCCGCCAGGCCGACTGCAACGATCCTACGCATCCTTTATCCGCCCGACGGCTCGGACGCCGCAATAGAAACATTGAGCACGCCGGCCATACGGACCTGATCCATCACCTGGACCAGAACCCCGGTCTCCGACGCCTCGTCGGCAATGATGACCACCGATCCCTCGGGGTTTTCGGCGTGCAGCCGCTCGACGTTGGCGCGTACCGCGCGAATGTCCACCGCACGCTTGTCGATCCAGACATCACCATTGTCGCGAATGGCGATCAGAATATTGCCGCGCTCCTTGCGCTCGGCAGTATTGGCACTTGGGCGGTTGACGTCGATACCCGCTTCCTTGACGAAGGACGTGGTCACGATAAAAAAGATCAGCATGATGAAGACAACATCCAGCATCGGCGTCAAATCGATGCCAGCATCGTCTTCTGAGCGCCTTGATTTGCGGCTCATCAGAATTCCTCAGTGCGTAATCATGTGATCGCCGAGCCTGCGCAGCTCGCGATCAACGATGTGCTCGAATCGGGAAATCGGGTATAGGCCGGACAGTGCCAGAACCATGCCCGACATAGTGGGAAGCGTGGCTGCCGAAACACCCGCCGCCATGGCGCGCGCGTTGCCGGTGCCGAGCGCCGCCATGACTTCGAAAACCTGGATCATGCCGGTTACCGTGCCCAGCAGGCCGAGCAGCGGACAAAGTGCCACCACCGCCTTGATCAGGGTGACCGATCCGGCCAATTGACGGCTGGTCTCCGCCAGCAGCTTCTCCTTGACCTTCTTGGCATACCAGGAGGAATGATCGGTCCGGGCGGACCACGCGTCCTGAGTATTCGCGATGAGAGTCGGCATCACGCGCCAGTAGTAGAGCGCGCGCTCGAAAATCATCGCCCACAAGATCAACGCGACCACAAGCAGCACCTGAACGATCAGTCCACCCGCCTCCAGGAAATCGCGGACGTTACGAAACGGTTCGGCTATGAAGTCCATGGCTCAGCCTCGACCTCAGGCCCGTGCCTTTTCGGCATGCTCGGCGATGATGCCGGCACTTTCTTCCTCAAGTACCTGAATCAAGGCCTTGCTTCGCGACGCCAGGAAGGCATGCAACAACACCATCGGAATCGCCATGACCAGACCCTGGACAGTCGTCGTCAGAGCCTGCGAGATACCACCGGCCATCAGCTTGGGATCACCCGTGCCGAACAGCTGAATCTGCTGGAAAGTAATGATCATGCCGGTCACGGTACCGAGCAACCCTAACAGCGGGCCCACCGCTGCCAGAATCTTCAGAGCTGAAAGCCCACGCTCCAGCGGCGGAATTTCACGCAGCACGGCCTCGTCGAGCCGAAGCTCCAGAGTTTCAGTGTCGACGTTCGTGTCCTTGGTGTACACCGAAAGCACACGTCCCAGTGGGTTGTCTTCGGACGGGGTATCAATATTCTTCTTCTGACGGGAAATCTTGGCGCCCACTGCCGACAGTACGAAGAAGCGAAAGATCGCCATCAAAATGCCCATGAGCGCCAAGGCCATGATCACATAGCCGACAACACCACCTTGCTGCGCCTTCTCGACCAGCCCCGGGGTCTGCACCAGAACCGCCAACAATGACCCACGCGTCGGATCAATGGTGGCGTTGACGTAGCCAGAATCAGCCGCTTCGAGGTCCTTGGCCGTGCTGACGTAGCGAGACGCCGGTTGCTTCGACAGCTCGGCCAGCACCTTGCTCTCGGGCAGGAAATTCAGGAACTGGCCATCGGAAACCGCCGTGAACGAACCGATGCGCGTAATCGGCTGCTGCGTTTCGGCACCGTCCGGAGTGACCACCGTGCCTTCGAACGTCACGATTCGGCCGGTTTCAGTCATTTCGCGCTGGATCTCGAACCAGAGCTTTTCAAGTTCGTCGATCGACGGTAGCGCCTTCGACTGAGCCAGGTTCTGAAGGAACTCTTCTCTGTCCGGAAACTGCGCGCTGATCAGCGAATTGTGTACGGTCGACGCCGCATCGCCAGCGACCTGCCGCACAACACCGAACATTTCGCCCAGGGTACCGGCCTTGGCATCAAGCTGACTCTGCAACTCAGTGAGCTTTTTCTCGTTGGCGTCGAACTGCGCGCTTAGCGTGTTGCTGCGCTGCTGCTCGGCGGCCTGAGCCCGCTTCGCATCGGCAAGCCGCTGAGACTGCTTGTTTCTGTCCCGAAGAAATTCCTGCTCACGTTGTTTGTTGAGCTGTTCTTCCTGGGCACGGACATTTCGGGTTTGATTCAGCAGGTCCTGAAGGCTGCCCTGCGCCGAGGCAGGAGCGGACGCAGCGGCCAAGGCGGCCACAGTGGCCACGAGGCCGAAGCGACGAATGATTCGGGCCGACATTACTTGGCCTCCTGCGGCGCGTGAACGGGAATGATGATGAGATCTGGCGCAGCCTGCTTCTTGGCGATGCGCAGCCCCTGGGTGACTGACTTGTGGAAGCCGTCATCAACGACCCAGGACTTGGCATCCTCGTCCCAGTATCCGGTTTCTTCACCGTCCAGGGTCTGGTACATCAGCGCAACCCGACCCACGCGAAGGAAATCGACTTGCTTGTTACCTTGGTCGCCCGGCAGTGGCCCTTGGTACGACTCGATGGTGCGGCCGTACTCCATTTCAACCGAATAGGCCTCGAGCAGCCGGCGATACTTCTCGGCCGTGGTCACATCGGCACGCGACATCATGTCCTTCAGCTCGGCGATGCGCGTTTCACGTTCCTTCGGCAGAAACGGGGCGTCCAGCTTCACGAACGATTCGAGTGTCGCGAGCATCTTCTGCATCATCGGGTAGACCTCGCGATTGGTCGTCTCGATCTGCTCCAGCTGCTGCTGAATTGAGCCGACTTCTTCCGTCTGCGACTGCACCTGAGCTGACAATTGCTCGTTGTACTGCTGCAGGCTCTTGGTCTCGCGAACAGCCGCGCGATATTCGTCCAGCATCTTTTGCGCCTGATCATCCAGCGCATTCACCCGCTGTTGCGAGACGCGAGCAGAATTGTCCGCCGCCTGCTGTTCGTTGATGACGCGATCGGCCGTTTGCGCCGACGCCGTCCCAACCAGGCTCAATAGAATGAAACCGGCGATGAGGTGAACTGCGGAGCTTGCTCCGCTTCTTAATTGTTGACTGAGCATTACCCTTATCCAGAAGTCGGTGTATCGATCTGAACCACACGATCACGCTGCAAGAATCGTATCCGTTTTAGTTGACGGTCTGGCGAACTGAAAATTTGATTGCCTCGTCAATCAGCTAGCGCCCAAAATTCAAAGGCTGGTCGACGGGAGGCAATCCGATGCGCACAGAACAGGCGCGAACCATCATCTTAGCAACGCCACGCTCGATTGTGGTGCATCGTTGATGGATGGGTTCGTACACGCATGAGGTGTGCCATTTCGGATCGTCAGCAGACGAAACAAATGAACCGCTCGTTGTGCACCGTCAGCGGAGTCGCCGCCGAATAAGCCGCTCTGGTGCGCCTGCCGGAACCGGTGGCTACCGGCGACAAAAAGAGCAATAAGCGCGTAGTAACCGCCGCTGCGGCAGGCGTCCCGAAGGAGCAATAAGGGGGCGCGGAGTGAATAAAACAAATCAGGCAACCCGTCGAGCGTTGCTACGCCGGTGAGTCGGACGCGACCTTCTCCTTCTTCGGTCTTCCACGCGGCTTGTAACTGATTCGCTGCTGGAGTTGCCGTTCAATCTGGGCCTTGAACCGGTCAGTGCCCACAGGCACGCATAAATTGATTCCCGTCCGCAAGCGCTGCATGTGAGCCGGCTCCAGCGCATGGCGAAACAATCCGCGATAGGCCTGCTGGCGCTCAACGTCATTCGCCCCGAGAGCCAAGTAGACGTGATGCGGCCGAGTGATCTGATCTTCCTTGCCATGAGCATTGGCTTTGAAACTTGACCATGGGTAGTCCGCAGCCTTCTGTACCATTCCGACCCTGACGGGATTGAGCTCGATATAGCGACAGCACGCCATCAGGTAGTGCTCGGTATCGATCAAACTGGCCTTGTGCCGGCCCTCCCAGAGCGTGCCGCTGCGCCGGTAACAAGCGTTGACATACTGGACGTAGCGTCGCCCGACGGCCTGCAGCACACGGGAAATGCCTTCCTTGTCCGTCGGCGTGATGAGCAGATGGACATGATTGGTCATCAGGACATAAGAGTGAACCGCCGCCTCATGCTTAAGGCAAGCTTCCCGCAGGCACTGAAGGTAATAGCGAAAATCTTCCGGCGCGTAGAAGCAAGGCTCACGGTTATGTCCACGCTGGATCACATGGCACGACACGCCGATCACACCGTCGCTTTCCACGGTCACCGCATTGACCACTTGCCCACGCAGCCCAACAATCCCCACTGGGATAGTCGCTCTCATTTGTTCCCTGTACTCGAAAGCTTAGACGACCTTCGTTTTACAAGGACTTGCGTCGGGCGGCTATCCCTTTTCTACCTCATACAACTGCACAAGAGCCTTTCTTGTCCCGTCGTTCCTGCCGCGTAGCGGCTTCGTTCAACCAAGGCTTACAACCTGGGTATTGCCGCCTTGCCTCCGCGCCGCCTTGCTCCGTGCCACTTTGCCTGGCCGCATCTTTGCGCGAGACTGTCTGGCTATGGCTAAAGTCACTGCCCTCAAACTCCACCGTGCGTCGCGCGTTCTCGATGTCAGCTTCGCTGACGGATTGACGGCGCAACTGCCCTGCGAATACCTGCGCGTGTTTTCACCGTCCGCCGAGGTTCGCGGCCATGGCGGCGGTGAACCCAAGCTTGTGCCAGGGAAGCGCAACATCAATATTTCACGGATCGAACCGGTCGGCGCCTACGCGGTGCGCCTGATGTTCGACGACGGCCACGACAGTGGCCTGTATTCATGGGAGGTGCTGCGGCAACTCGCCGAGGAGCAGGACAGCAATTGGAAACACTATCTGGCGCGCATGGCCGATCACGGCATGTCGCGCGACCGGGACGTGATGAGCCTGTCCGCGCTCGGCCCGAAGAAGTGGACGCCACCCAAGGCCTGAGGCCATCGAATAACAGATGAGTTCTGTGCGACGCTCCGGCTCCACAATGGGCCGGGCCAAATAATCGGCATCACCGGGCACCGGAGTGCCACGATGGTCTTGTAGAATCGGCGCCTGCCCGATGCACCCTGGAATCCGCTCCCGTGTCCCTGACCAAACCGAAGTCGCTCGGCCCGATGCCGACTCTGATCTTTTCTTCACGCTGGCTGCAGTTGCCGCTGTATCTGGGCCTGATTCTGGCGCAGTGCGTCTACGTGGTGCTGTTCGTGAAGGAGCTCTGGCACCTGATGCACGGCGCCTTTGCCTTCAGCGAGCAGGAAGTGATGCTGATCGTGCTGGCGCTGATCGACGTGGTGATGATCTCCAATCTGCTGGTCATGGTGATCGTGGGCGGTTACGAAACCTTCGTCTCGCGCCTGGGCCTGCAGGGGCACCCGGACCAGCCGGAGTGGCTGAGCCATGTGAATGCCTCGGTGCTGAAAGTGAAGCTGGCGATGGCGATCATCGGCATTTCCTCGATTCATCTGCTCAAGACCTTCATCGAGGCCGGTTCGCTCGGCGGTCTGCCGATCTGCGCCGAGGTGGCGGCGGGCGTGCGCTGCACCACGGTGACGGAGGCTGGTGTGATGTGGCAGACGATCATCCATTTCGCCTTCATCCTGTCCGCGCTGGGCATTGCCTGGACCGACCGCATCATGAGTGCAACGGCCGCCACCAAGCCGGTCCATGTCGCGCACTGAACCGTTCGCGGATCAGCAGACCGGAACGCGCCGATGGCGCTGAGTTCGACCATCTTCCAGTTTGCGGTGCAGCTCGCGGATGTGGATCGCGGTGTTTACGAAAGCCTGGAACTGCGTGTGGCGCAGCATCCTTCGGAGACGCCGGCGTTCATGTTGACGCGGTTGCTGGCGTATTGCCTGGAGTATCGGGAAGGCATCGCCTTCACTGAAGGCGTATCCGCCGGCGACGAACCGGCGATCCTGGTGCGCGATCTCACTGGCCAGATCACCGGCTGGATCGAGGTCGGCCAGCCGGATGCCGATCGGATTCATCGCGGCAGCAAGGTCGCGGCCGACATGGCGATCTACACCCACCGCGATCCCGCGCAAGTGATCGCCCAGTGCGCGGGCAAGCGTATTCATCGCGCCGAATCCATTCCGCTGTATTCCTTCGAGCGCGGATTTCCGGAGTCGCTGGCCAAGACGCTGCAGCGCCGCAACAGTCTGTCGCTGTCGGTGACCGAGCGACAGCTGTATCTTGATTTGAACGGTCAGGCTTTCGAGACGCTGCTTTCGGAGCAAGGTCTCGCTCAATCAGCTCAATAAATGTCCACTGACGGCGGCACCTTTGAATTCGCGCAGCTCGCGCTCGCTTCCGCCTTGCTCAAGGCCGTGCAGGCCATCGGCTACACCAAAATGACGCCGGTGCAGGCGCAGAGCCTGCCACCGATGCTGGAGGGTCGGGACGTGATCGCGCAGGCGCGTACCGGTAGCGGCAAGACCGCAGCCTTCGGCTTGGGCCTGCTGTCGCGTATCGAAGTGGGCCTGAATCAGGTACAGGCGCTGGTGCTGTGCCCCACGCGTGAACTGGCCGATCAGGTCGCCAATGCGATCCGCCGGCTGGCCAGCACCACGCCGAATCTCAAGCTGCTGACGCTGACCGGCGGCCGTTCGGTCGGCCCGCAGCTGGCCTCGCTGGCCCATGTGCCGCAGATCGTGGTGGGCACCCCTGGGCGCCTGCAGGACCATCTGCGCAAGTCCACGCTGGATCTCGGCGCGATCCGCGTACTGGTACTGGACGAAGCCGACCGCATGCTCGACATGGGCTTTGAGCCGGCGATACGCGGCATTGTCTCGCACACGCCCGGTTCGCGGCAGACGCTGCTGTTCTCGGCCACGTTTCCACCGGAAATCCGCGCAGTCAGCGGCTGGCTGCAACGCGATCCGCTGACAGTGACCGTGAACGAGGCACCCGTATCGGTGCGCCAGCGCTTCTTCGAGATCGAGCTGGCTCAGAAGAACGACCTGCTGAAACGCCTGTTGGGCCGCTACCAACCCTCGTCCGTGCTGGTGTTCTGCAATACACGGCGCGATGCCGACAGCGTGGCGGATCATCTGGTTCGCAGCGGCCATTCGGCGCTGGCACTGCACGGCGATCTGGAACAGCGCGATCGCGACGAGGTGCTGTTGCGTTTCGCCGGCGGCAGTTGCCGCGTGCTGGTGGCCACGGACGTGGCCGCGCGCGGCCTGGACATTCCAGCCTTGCCGCTGGTGATCAGCTACGAGGTTTCACCGGATGCGGATGTGCATGTACACCGCGTCGGCCGTACCGGCCGTGCCGGCGCCGAAGGGGTGGCGCTGCACCTGTGTTCACCGCGCGAATCGGCACGGCTCAAGTCGATCGAACCGCGAGTGCCGGGTGGCATTGAATGGGAAAAGGCGTCCCTGGTCGAAGGCACCGCCAATTCTGCCCTGCAGGCGCCGATGCGCACGCTGTGCATCGATCGCGGCCGTTCCGACAAAATGCGCCGCGGTGACATACTCGGTGCCCTGACGGGCGACGCCGGTCTGTCGAGCAGCGATGTCGGCCGTATCGACATCATGGCGACGCGCAGCTACGTGGCGGTCGAGCGCAGCAAGGCTAACGCTGCGCTTTCACGTTTGCGCGAACACGGCATCAAGGGAAAGAAGCCGCGCGTGCGGCCCATCCAATGATGAGCGTTTGTCATTCCGGACAGGCCGAAGGCTTGACCGGAATCCAGGCGACGTCCGGTTCTCGCGCGAATTCCGGCTTGTCGTGAGCGAAACCGAGGCGATCACGCCGTTTGATCGGTCAAAAAAAGTCCCCGACGCGACAAGCACGTCGGGGACTTTTCAGGCGACGGACTGACGCAAAAAACTACTTCGCGTCGACGCCCACATCCGCGTTAACCGAGGCATCTGCATCGACGGCGACGCTCGGAACCTTCTTCCGCAGGGTTTCCGCACGCGTCGAAACGGCGGTCTGGCTGTCGGCGGCTGCATTTGATACCCCTGTCTTGACACCGCCGAGCGTGGAGCCGACAGCGGCCTTGCTCTTCGCGCCAGCCTCCACGGCGGTGGACTTTCCGGTCTCGACGGAGCTGCTGATGGCCGCCCTGCCACCGCTCAGCGTGCCGGATGCCGTGCTACGACCGTGATCGACACCGCTTTCGACGGCGCTGCGGACAGAGCCACGGCCTTCGACCGATCCGCTGCCGCCGAGATCCACGCCGAGACCCTGGCCGCCGCCTAGACGCACGCCGAGGCCCGCCTGGGCATTGGCCGCCGGCTGCACCGAGCCTTCGGTATTGATCTGGGCATCCGCCTGATTTTCGGCGCTGATCGCCGCATCCTGCGCTGACACAGCGGCGCTCATGCTGAGCATGCCGATCACGGCGGCGTTGGCAATATAAGTCATTTTCATGGGGTTCCTCGCTGAAGTCCTTTTGGGTTTGGGTTCCGATCGCAGCTTGGCTCTCTATTTGAAATTTTCATTTCACTTCGGCCGGAACCGGTGAATCGCTCGAATCGGCCGCACCAGTGCGTAACCGGCTTGGGCGGACTGAACACCTTACGGTAACGTGGCCGGTGCCGGTCGGTTGACCCCGCAAATCCGCGCGCAGATCGGAAACCAGCTATTAGTCCCTTATCAGTTCAGTCGAGGGACTTGCGAAATTCCCGCTGAAGTTGGGTTGAGTGCTTGCGCCAGCCACGTGCTGGTTAAGTTGAGTCCAATCCGGAAGCCTTTGACTGAAATCCGGAGATCAATATGGTCAAGAAGTGTCCATATGGGGCGCGAACTCGATCTTCTCGCCACGGCGCGGCTTGTGATCGATCAACGGCACATGGCCCATGCCTTGACTGTGCGCGCGCAGGATCGGGCTGCAGCAGGCGGCATCCATCAGGTCGTAGAGGTGGGTCGCGCGCTGCGCACTCATCGTCGCCAACGGGATCGCCCGCTGCGAGTCGTGCACGCTGGCCGAGGTGAGCACCGCCGAGATCGGGATCAGACCGTCGGCCACGTCCAGGTGGGCAGGATCGCTCCTGCACCACGCAACACTCGGTACCGGCTGGTGGCTAACCTTTGCCGGGGCGGGACTTCCACCCACCTGAATTCCATCAAGAGATTTCAGCCTTCAGATTCCTTCCTCAGCTTCCCTCCCTTCCAGGCTTGCCTAGCGCAACGTCCCCTTATTGCGACGTTCGTCAGCCGGGCGTTACCGACCATCGCGCGATCCTTCCTGAGCATTCTCCACTAGGTTATACCGTTGGGCGTGAGCCGGATCACGGTGGCGAGCGGGTGCGCCGCGCTCGGATGTGACAACGAAGCAGGACTGGCGATGTCTGAGCAAAAAGGAGTCTGAGCAAACACAGCGCGCTGGCCGCTTTCCGCGCCGGCCAGCGTGCCGCTGGCGCAAGCACTCAAACCAATTTCAGCGGGAATTTCGCAAGACCCTCATAGATCATATATTTCACCATTTGTCCGTCGCTGCCGGAAGATGCGGCACCGTTCACGCAGTGGAGTAACGCACCGTTACGTTAATCGTCCCAGGAGGAGAAAATGATCATCAAATTCAAAAACCGGAAAGCCGAGCGCCAGCCTACAGACACTGGTACCCGAATAAAAAAATCGGCTATTCTTGCCTCTATTTCTTCAATCTTAGCATTGTTGTGTTACGGTCCAGCCAGCATGGCAGCCAATCCGCTATTGAATGTAATTTCGCCAACGGAGTGGTATATGCCCGTTTTGAAGGAGGGTACATTAGTCTACCTGCAATCGGCTATTCTGCAGTCCAGCGACAAATTCTACGACAGGGATGGTAATAGTCATACATTTGAGGGCCCCACTTCGGCTAGTGGCGCTCCCAATTTGGATCATTCGGTCTCCGGGATTTCCCGTTTTGCCTATGTATGGTCGTTCGAATCGCTGCCCAACGTGGGCTGGATTGCGGAATATTTTCAACCGTATGCATCAGCACGGATTTATGACGCCGGCGACTCGGTAACTGGACTGGCAGACCCACTGTTTTTGGGTGGCCCATACATAAACCCGACTCCAAACAGCATGATCGGTTACTTAGGCGTGGTTGGGGCTCCGTTCGGTTCAAATGACCTATCCAACCACTTCTGGTCCTACACCAACCTCATCCCGATGTACTATGAACGCAATGACGTCACCCTTGAGAGTACACTGCTGTATACGATCGTCGGGGATCAGTATCATGGAGGCCGCAAAGTGCATGTCGGCGACAGCTATAGCGCAAACGTTCAGGTAGGCTATAGGGTCAAGCCTTGGTTGGTTCCCTTTGTCAGCTATGCTTGGGTGAAGAATGAGACCTCCCGCGATGCCGACACTGGTGAGGCTGTGCGAGGAATGGGTCCCAGCACCTATGCATGTCACGGCGTGCTGAATGGTTCTGGCAAGTGTCAGGAGCAAACCCTCGGTGGCGGCGTCGAGTTCCACTTCGGCAAGGGCGATACCAACAAGCTCATGCTAAAGTATGCGACATCCGTTGACGGCGAAAATGCGAATAAGACGAATGCCTTTTACCTGTTCTTTGTGCATCCGTTACTTAATTCCTGAATCCGTCAATAAATAAAATAAAATGAGGGGTCGGAGTAAATAAAAGAAGTGTTAAAGTGCGGATCGGCTGGATTTATTTTATTCACTCCGACCTCCGGATCTATGCTGTTTCGAGTGGAACCATCCGATTTCAAAGAGCGGTGGCAAGTCGGGGTCCATGACATTTCAGGTGGAACAATCGTGCCCTCATCGCGTGCAGTTACCGTTGATGTGCTGGACACCCTTCTCAGTGTGTTGCGTCGATCATGGTGAGGACGAATGCTCCGTGGTCAAGGCTTGTCGGCCTAACTGCTTGCCCGACAAGCCTTTTCCGAGCATTTCACGCTGCCGCCGAGCGTCAAGGTCAAGCCCTTCGGGCGGCCTGCGGCCGACCTTGACGCTCAACAGCAGCTCGAGAAACTGGGCCTTGTCTTCCACCCGAAACGACATAGAGCCGCAAGGGATCAATGCCGTCCTTAGCCGTCTCGAAGATGGCTCGCAGGGCTTCCTTGAGCCGCCAGGCGCGCGCAGTCTTCAGATTCGAGTGCGTCAGCCAGTGCATGTCGTCGATCTGGGTCCGGCTCCAGCGGCGATGATCCTTGAGCGTGCCCCAGCGCTTGTCTTTGAGGGCGGGCTGGCTCTTGACCTCAAGGCGGCGGACCTCTTCGACCGCCTCGTTGGCCAGCTTGATGACATGAAAGCGGTCAAAGCACTGCGCCGCCTGCGGCAGGCGCTTCGCAGCCCCGGCCTGGAAGGCCTTGGACAAATCCATCGTTCCCGCAAGCGGGCGGGGGTAGGTCGGCATCACGCGGCGCGTGGTTCAGATTGTGGTTTCGATGTGGAGTCGGCGCCCAAAGGTGCGCTCTGTGAGTTTGCTTCAGGGGCTCAAGGGTTCCGGCAGCCGCAGGGCGCGCCATAGACGCAGCGTCGGTTCGGCTTGGTTGAGCGTGTAGAAATGCAGGCCCGGCGCGCCGCCGGCCAGCAGCGTCTCGGCCAGGCGCGCCACCACCTCCAGCCCGAAGTCCTGCAGCGAGGCCTTGTCATCGCCGAACTCGGCGAGACGCAGGCGTATCCAGCGTGGTACCTCGGCGCCGCAGGCGTCCGAAAAGCGCAGCAACTGCGCGCCGTTGAGGATCGGCATGATGCCGGGAATCACCGGCACCTCGACACCGGCCTTGGCGCAACGCTCCATGAAATCGAAGTAGGCGTCCGGGGCGAAGAAGTACTGCGTGATCGCCGCGTGCGCACCGGCGTTGACCTTGCGCACGAAGTTGTCGAAATCGCCACGCGGGTCCGGTGCCTGCGGATGCATTTCCGGATAGGCCGCGACTTCGATGCGGAAATGTTCGCCATGCTGCTCGCGAATGAAGCTGACCAGTTCGTTGGCGTAGCGGAATTCTCCGGGCGCACCGGCATCCATCGCCGTGGCCGGGAGATCGCCGCGCAGGGCGACGATGCGTTTCACGCCGGCCGCGCGATAACGGTCCAGCAGCTCGGCGATGTGCGCGCGCGTCGAGCCCACGCAGCTCAGGTGCGGCGCGGCCGCTACGCCGGTCTGCTCGACCACCTTGACCACGGTGTCGTAGGTGCCGTCCTGCGCCGAACCGCCGGCGCCATAGGTCACCGAAAAATAATTGGGCTGCACCGCCGCGAGTTTGCCGATGATCGCCGGCAGCTTTTCTTTCCCCTGCGGCGTGCGTGGCGGAAACAGCTCGAAGCTGAATGACAGCGCCTGAGGTGTGAGGTGTGAGGTGTGAGGTGTCATGGTCCCGGTTTCTTCAAGGCGTTGAGAAGTCCACCCAGCTTGGCGAATACGCAATCGAGTTGCTCATCGATGGCCTCGTCTTCGCCGAGATATCCGAGCCGGCGCGCGATTCGCCACTGCGTATCGATTTCTGACAGCGAGCCGCGCGTCATATGCAGAAAATGAATGAGCTCGGCGCGTGTTCCGCGGGCCGCGCCTTCAGCGATATTCGAAGGCACACTGACGGCGGCACGAGGAATCTGCGTACTCAGTCCGAACCGCTCATCGGATGGGAAGGATGAAGACGCCTGATAGATCATCTCGACCAGGTCCAGCGCATCGCGCCAGACCTCAAGCTCGTGGTGACGCCGCTTTTCGCGCCTCACGCCTCCCACCTCACGCATCAGTAGCGGTAATGATCCGGCTTGTACGGGCCGTCCACCGGCACGCCAAGATAGTCGGCCTGCTCCTGGGTGAGCGTGGTCAGCTTGACGCCGATCTGCTCCAGGTGCAGGCGCGCCACTTCCTCGTCGAGCCGCTTCGGCAGGCGGTACACGGTGTTTTCGTAGCTGTCCTTGTGCTCCCACAGATCGATCGCCGCGAGGGTCTGGTTGGAGAAGCTGTTGGACATCACGAACGCCGGATGGCCATGCGCGCAGCCGAGGTTGATCAGGCGGCCTTCGGCCAGCACGTAGATGCTCTTGCCGCTGTCCGGGAAGCTGTAGTGATCGGTCTGTGGCTTGATGGTGTCGCGCACCGCGCCGGAGGCGTTGAGGCGGTCCATCTGGATTTCGTTGTCGAAGTGCCCGATGTTGCAGACCAGCGCGTTGTTCTTCATCGCCTTCATGTGCTCGAGGGTGATGATGTCCTTGTTGCCGGTAGTCGTGACGTAGATGTCCGCGAAGTCCAGCACGTCTTCGATGGTCTTGACCTCGAAGCCTTCCATCGCCGCCTGCAGGGCGTTGATGGGATCGATCTCGGTCACGATCACGCGCGCGCCGAGGCCACGCAGCGAGTGTGCCGAGCCCTTGCCGACATCGCCGTAGCCGCAGACACAGGCGACCTTGCCGGCGATCATCAGATCTGTGGCGCGCTTGATGCCGTCGGCCAGCGATTCACGACAGCCGTAGAGGTTGTCGAACTTGCTCTTGGTGACCGAGTCGTTGACGTTGATCGCCGGCACCAGCAGCTTGCCGGCCTCCATCATCTGGTAGAGGCGGTGCACACCCGTGGTGGTTTCCTCGGACACGCCGCGCCATTCGGAGGCCACGAGCTTCCAGAAGCCGGGACGTTCTGTGCGGGTTTTCTTGAGCAGGTTCTTGATGACCTGCTCTTCGTGGTTGGCGCCGGGGCCGTCGACCCAGTCGGAGCCGTCTTCCATCTCCACGCCCTTGTGGATCAGCAGGGTGGCGTCACCGCCATCGTCCACGATCAGCTCGGGGCCCTTCATGCCGGGGTGGGTCAGCGCGTCCAGCGTGCAGTCCCAGTACTCTTCCAGGGTCTCGCCCTTCCAGGCGAACACCGGCGTGCCGGCGGCGGCGACCGCGGCGGCGGCGTCGTCCTGGGTCGAGAAGATGTTGCAGGAGGCCCAGCGCACCGAGGCGCCCAGCGCGGCCAGGGTTTCGAGCAGGACCGCGGTTTCCTTGGTCATGTGCAGCGAACCGGTCAGGCGCACGCCGGCCAGCGGCTGCAGCGGCGCGTACTTGGCGCGGATGCTCATCAGGCCGGGCATTTCCTCCTCGGCCATGCGGATGCGCTTGCGGCCGAGTTCGGCCAGGGACATGTCACGGACCTTGTAGTCCACGTCGGGAACGTTCTTGATGACGGCGTTCATGTTGTCACTCTCGGTTGATCCGGGCGCTGTTCGCAAATGGAAAGCCGCCGAGCCTGGCTCGCAGTGCGCGAGTCGCAACGCCCCTCGGCGGCGTAGTCGAGGCCAGTATATCCGCTTATGCGGATAAGAGGATATGGAGTTGCCGGCGTGCCCCGGCAAGCTGGCTTACGGAGTCGGCACGACGCCTGCTAGTCTTTCACCACTATGGCCAAGAAAATCCAGAACGATCCGCTGCGTCGCGTCGAAACCCTGCCTCAGGACGAGCCCCTGCGCGAGGATGTACGCCGTCTCGGGTCGGTGGTTGGCGAGATGCTCGCCGAACAGTACGGTCCCGAATTCCTGACCTACGTCGAAGCCGTGCGCACCGGTGCGATCCGGCGCCGCGAGCAGGGCGAGGCGCCGGATGCGCTGGCCAAGCAGCTTGCCGGATTGTCGGTGTCATCGGCGGAAATGCTGACGCGCGCTTTTTCCACCTATTTCCAGGTGGTCAACACGGCCGAGCGCGTACACCGTATCCGCCGCCGCCGCGACTACCAGCGGCAGGACAACCGTCCGCAGCCGGACAGCCTGCAGGCCACCTTGACCAAACTCAAGGCGGACGGCGTCGGTATCGACGAGCTCATGGACTGGCTGCGGCGGATGGACATCGAGCCGGTGTTCACCGCGCATCCGACCGAGTCGATTCGTCGCGCGCTGTTGCAGAAGGAGCAGGAAATCGTGCGCACGCTGGTCGACGACCTCGACGGCAACCGCACGCCGCAGGAACGCGAAATCGATTGGGCGCAGCTGCGCATGGCGCTGACTGCGGGCTGGCAGACGCGCGAGGCCTCGCCGGTGCGGCCGACCGTGCAGGACGAGTTCGAGCACGTCAGCTTCTATCTGTCGGACCCGATCTATCGCGTGCTGCCGGTGTTCTATGAATCCCTGGCGCAGGCACTCAAGCTCGTCTACGGCTACGAGGGCGCGCTGCCGCGCGTGCTGCGCTTCGCCTCCTGGGTCGGTGGCGACATGGATGGCAACCCCAACGTCAATGCGCAGACGGTCGAAGATACGCTGCGCTCGCAACGGGCCCAGGCGCTGCGCCGCTATATCGACGAGGTGCGGCATCTGGCGCAACTGCTGTCGCAGACCGATGACCGTGCCGCGGTCGATGCCGAGATTCCGATGCGCAGCGGCCGCTACCGCGAACTGCTTCCGGAGATCGCCGCGGCGATCCGGCCGCGCCATGCGGACATGCCGTATCGCGTGTTGCTGACGCTGATTGCGGGTCGTCTGCAGGCGACGCTGGCTGGCACCTTGGCGCGCTATGGCCATGCCGATGAGTTTATCGGTGACATCGAGCTGATCGCCTCCAGCCTGTGGAATAACGGCGGGCGCCACGCCGGTTGGTTCGCCGTCAACCGCCTGCTGTGGCGCGCGCGCAGCTTCGGCTTTCATCTGGCGCGCCTCGACGTGCGCCAGGATTCGCGCGTGCACAGTCAGGCGCTGGCCGCACTGTTCGGCGATCCGGACTGGAGCGAGCGTGCGGCCGAGGAGCAGCAGCAGACGCTGGCCGCCTATGCCGCCGGCGGCGCCCGCGCGCCGCGGCCGGCGGCGCCCGAGGCCGCCTCCACGCTGGCGGTGTTCGACGCAATGGCTCGTGCCGTCAAGGACTACGGCCATGCCGCGGTGGGCCTCTACATCATCAGCATGGCGAAGAAGCCGGCCGATGTGCTCGCGGTGCTGGCGCTGGCGCGGCAGGGTGGCTTCGTCGATGAAGCCGGAACGGTTCCGCTCGATATCGCACCGCTATTCGAAACGGTGGACGACTTGCGCAATGGGCCGGAGACCTTGCGTGCATTGCTTGACGATGCCGTGTACCGGACGCATCTGGCGGCGCGTGGCGATCGCCAGGTGGTGATGCTGGGGTATTCGGACTCCGGCAAGGACGGCGGCATCGTCGCCTCACGCTGGGCCTTGCAGCGCGCTCAGGTCGAGTTGCTGGAAGTGGCGGCGGAGGCCGGAATCCAGCTCAATTTCTTCCATGGCCGCGGCGGCAGCGCCAGCCGCGGCGGCGGCAAGATCGCGCCGGCGCTGATGGCCAGTCCGCGGGGGTCGGTGGCCGGCGTGCTGCGTGTGACCGAGCAGGGCGAGGTCATCCATCGCAAGTACGGCATCCGCGCGCTGGGTCTGCGTACGCTGGAACAGTCCGCCTCGGCCACGCTCACCGCGAGCATGCGGCCGCGCGAGGCGGAACCGCGCGAGGCCGACTGGAAAAAAACGATGGCGGCGCTGGCGCAGTACGGCCGCGAGGCCTACCGGGATTTCGTCGACCGCGAGGGCTTTGTCGAGTATTTCCGCACGGCCACGCCGATCGACGTGATCGAGCGCATGACCCTGGGTTCGCGGCCGTCACGCCGCGGCACCATGAAGGGGGTGGAATCACTGCGGGCGATTCCCTGGGTGTTCGCCTGGACGCAATGCCGTGCGGTGCTGACCGCCTGGTACGGACTGGGCAGCGCCTTGGAGCGCGCCGCCGCCGAGTTCGGCGAGGACCGCCTGTTGGAAATGGCGCGCGACTGGGGCTTCTTCGAAACCTTGCTGGACGATGTCGACATGGTATTGGCCAAGGCTGACCTCGATATTGCCGAACGCTTTTCGAAGCTCGCGGGCAGTCGCCACGATGAGTTCTTCCCCCTGGTCCGTGGGGAGTTCGAACGAACGAAGCAGTGGATCCTCAAGCTCAAGCGGGAAGACCGTCTGCTGGCTCGCGAGCCGCGGCTCGCGCAGTCCATCCGGCTGCGCAATCCCTACATCGACCCGATGTCCCTGATTCAGGTGGAATTGCTGGGGCGCTGGCGCGACGGCGGCAGCGAGGACGAGGAATTGCTGCGGGCGCTGGTCGCCACCGTGAACGGCGTGGCTCAGGGACTGCAGAACACTGGCTGAGCGCAGTGGCTTTTTGCGCTTCGATAGGTTCTAACGGCCATGGCGCAAGCGCCACCCTGCACAATGAATCGCCTGCGGCATGGCCGTTCCCCCCACCCACCGCT